>DUUG01000243.1 GCA_012841675.1 Clostridiales bacterium | reverse complement strand
GTTTAAACGCCCGGCGTTACTTCTTGCTTTCATGCGGATGACGCCGGTGGTAGTTTCCTCACAGCCGGCAATCAAGTTTTCGGCATATTCGGGGCAGGTGTCATGGAGCAGAGAAACCAAATCGCCGCCGTCGTCCACGATAATATCCGGCTTGCAGGAAAGACTTTGGACCAAATGGCGGGTATAGTCCTCCGCGGAAACACCGTGAATGGCATTGACGGTAAAGCCCTCTGCGGCCAAAGCGGCGGCCACGTCATCCTGCGTAGACAAGGGGTTACAGCCGGTGACATACACCTTTGCGCCGGCCGAACGAAGCAGCATGGCAAAATAGGCGGTTTTTGCCTCTAAATGAATAGATATAGTAACGGTTTTGCCCGCAAGGGGTTTTTCCTCTAAAAACCGCTTTTCCAAGGCCTTCATAACGGGCATACTATTGCGGACCCAAGCAATTTTATCCCGGCCGGAAGGGGCCAGGTTAATATCAAGGATTTCACAGCCATTTTTAAGAATCATTCAGGTTCCTCCTTAGCATATGAGGGCAGAATCGCCCAACATGAGCTATTTTAGCATACCCTGTACGCAAAGTCGAGTTAATGTATGCATTATACAAATAAAAGATAAACAAATAATAAAGAAAGAAAGTGTTTTCTTTTAGGGTCTGTTGTGCTATAATATATGAAAACAGTCATCTTGCGCCCTTGTGCACAGATGCTGAAAAATTAAGGGCTTGCGCCGGAAAGGTATGGTGCAGAATGTCTGAAAAGAACAGAAAAGCCGGAACAGGGCAGGTTAAAATCTCTGAATCCGTGGTGTCCTCTGTGGCGGCTGTCGCAGCCTCCGAAGTGGAGGGTGTGAAGGCGGTTGGCGGTAAAAGGCCGGCGAATGTTTCGAGGAAAGCACCCCGACACGTTTCTCTCTCGATTAACGGCAATCAAGTTACCGTTGATATATCCATAACCGTGAAGTATGGGTTCTCCATTCCTGTCGTGGGCAAAGCAGTGCAAAACGCTGTGACTGCCGCCGTGGAGGCAATGACGGGGCTTTCGGTTGTGGCGGTAAATGTTCACTGTTTGGGAATTGCGTTCCCGAAAGAGAATAAAGACAAAAAATAAGGTAGGTCTATATGACAAGATCTGCGGCCCGGGCAATTGCATTAAGCTGCATATACGAAAGTGGGTTTCACGAAACGCCCATTGAAGAAATTATCGAAGACAGGGTAGGCCAGGGGTTTCTCTCCTTGGCCGGGGAAGACCCGCTTTTTAGTGCTCCTATGACGGAAAAGGCCGCGGCCTATATCCGCGATGTGGTGACTGTTTGCATAAGAGAGGAAGACGCTCTCAAAAATCAAATAGCTTCGCTTTCGGTGGATTGGAACGTTAAACGGATTTCTCGGATGACCATGGCCATTTTGCAGCTTGCGTTGACAGAAATCATGTTTCGGGACGATGTGCCGGTTTCCACGGCTATCAACGAAGCGGTCAATCTCGCTAAAAAATTTGACACCGAAAAGGCCCCTGCATTTATCAACGGCATCTTAGGCTCCTTTGCCGCGTCGTACGGTGATAAGGCGGGAAAAGATGCAGTTACACAGGAAGGGGAATAGCGTTGGCGTTTTTTCTAGGTTTCGACACAAGCAACTATACCACTTCGGTAGCACTGTATGACGATGAAACGGGCCGGCTGCAACCTTGCGGCCGGCTTTTGCCGGTTGAAAAGGGGCAAAGAGGCCTTCGGCAAAGTGATGCTTTGTTTCACCACGTAAAACAGCTTCCTACTCTTTTAGAGCAATTGCCCAAAGGGGAAAAAATATCCGCCGTGGGCGTTTCTACCCGCCCGAGGGACGTAGAAGGGTCATACATGCCCTGTTTTTTGGCAGGGGTGGCGGCCGCTTCTGCCGCGGCGTTTGCGGCAAATGCGCCGTTGTATGAGTTTTCCCATCAGGCCGGGCATATGGCCGCCGCGGCACTGGGTGCCGACAGGCTTTCCCTTTTAGACGGGCCTTTTTTGGCATGGCATCTTTCCGGCGGTACGACCGAGCTATTGCACGTTAGCCCCTGGGAAGGGGAGGTTCCCTTGCGTGTAACCGTATTAGGCGGGACGACGGATTTATCCGCCGGGCAGGTCATTGACCGTGCGGGGGTTGCTTTGGGATTTTCTTTCCCCGCCGGGCCGGAAATGGACGGGCTGGCCTTGTCCTACCCGAACCCCGAGGTCGCCCCCCTTTGGACAAAAGGCGGGCAGCTTAGTTTTTCGGGGCTGGAAAACAAAGTTTCGGAAAAAATAGATAAAGGCGAAGGGGCAGAAGCCATTGCCGCGTTTGTCATGGCAAGTGTGACCCGGTCGGTACTTCGAGTGACACAGTGGGCAAGAAAGCAATTTCCCAATTTGCCCCTTTTATGCTCCGGCGGCGTGGCATCGAGCCGATTTTTGCAGAGGGCATTGCCTAACGCCATTTTTTCTCCGCCGAAATTTTCTGCCGATAACGCCATTGGCACGGCTGTGTTAACGGCCCGGCGTTTTCGAGAGGAGGCATCCAAGCAGAGGTGAAACAAGAAAGAAATGTCATAT
The DNA here is from genome assembly GCA_012841675.1 of Clostridiales bacterium. Lineage (GTDB taxonomy): Bacteria > Bacillota > Clostridia > Oscillospirales > QAMX01 > DUUG01. Next base: position 8,648 of record DUUG01000243.1, on the reverse strand, counting down.
CCGTTTCCGAGCTGAACGGATATATAAAGGAATATCTTGAGGATAACTACCTGTTGCAAAACATCTGGATCAGGGGAGAGGTTTCTAACTACCGACCCAACTCCTCGGGGCATATGTATTTTACCCTGAAGGACGAAACCTCTGCTTTGCGCTGTATTATGTTTCGAGGATATGCATCAAAGCTTGCATTTCGCTTGGAAAACGGCATGAAGGCCATTGTTTGCGGCAACATTTCCGTGTTTCTTCGTGACGGGCAGTATCAGTTGTATGCCACAGATATGGTTTTGGACGGCGTAGGCGAGCTTTTCATGGCTTTTGAGCAGCGAAAGCAAAAACTTGCCGCCGAAGGACTGTTTGATTCCAACAGGAAAAAGCCTATTCCGGCGTTTCCTAGAAAAATTGCTTTAATTACTTCGCCCACGGGCGCGGCCATCCGAGATATGCTCCGCATATTAAAGGCAAGATATCCCATTGCAAAGGTATTAGTTGTTCCCGTTAAAGTGCAAGGTGCCGGGGCGGCAGAGGAAATTGCCGCCGGTATTGCCTTGGTCAATGCGAGAAGAGCCGCAGACCTTATTATTACAGGGCGGGGAGGCGGCTCGTTGGAGGATCTTTGGTGCTTTAACGAAGAAGTTGTGGCTCGCTCCATTGCGGCTTCCCATATTCCGGTCATCTCCGCCGTGGGACACGAGCCGGACGTTACCATTGCCGATTTTGCCGCCGATTTGCGGGCGGCCACCCCGTCCAATGCCGCTGAGCTGGCCGTTCCCGACCGGCAGGAACTTTGGATGCGCCTGGAAGAAACGAAAATCCGCATGACAAGGCAGCTGCAAAAGCGGCTGGAACTTTCCAAGCAGCGTGTATCGCTTCTGGCGGGGAAAAAGGTTTTGACCTCGCCGCTTCAGTACATCGACGAAAAAAGACTTTTACTAGATTATACGGCGCGCCGATTACAAACGGCGTTTCAGAGCAAACTGGAAAAAGGGCACAGGCGATTTGCCAGTGCCGCCGCAGCATTAGATGCGATGAGCCCCTTGAAGGTTTTAGGCCGCGGGTATGCCATGGCCATGAAAGGCGAGGGCCGTGCCATCCGAAGCGGAGCCGAGCTTACAAAAGACGAAACGATTTACCTTCGTTTTGCAAAAGGAGGCGCAACCTGCGCCGTTATGGAAGCCTGGGAGGAAAAAAACCATGGAAAAGACACCGACCTTTGAGCAGGCAATGGCTCGATTAGAGGAAATTACAAAGCAGTTAGAGCGGGGCGATGTTCCTTTGGAGGAAAGTCTCCGCTACTTTGAAGAGGGAACGGCTCTCGTTCGCCTTTGCCAAACCTTGCTGGACAAAGCAGAGCAGATGGTTCGCATTCTGTCCCAAAACCAAGAGGGCGAAAGCGTTTTGCTTCCGTTTGATGCCGATGCGTAAGCAACTTGCAAAAAGGCAGGAGGAAGTAAACGCCGCTTTAGAAAAAGTGTTTGCCGCCGGCAAGAATTTGCCCCAGCAGGCGATTTTTGAAGCCATGGAATACAGCTTGCTTGCCGGCGGAAAGCGCATTCGCCCGGTGCTTTTGCTTGAGTTTGCCGCTTTGGGCGGACTTTCTGCGGAAGACGCCATGCCTTTTGCCTGCGCTTTGGAGATGATTCACACCTACTCGCTCATCCATGACGATTTGCCTTGCATGGACGATGACGATTTTCGCCGCGGGCGGCCGACCAGCCATAAGAAATTTGGCGAAGCTTTAGCCCTTTTAGCAGGGGATGGTCTGCTTACAGCCGCTTTTGAGCAGATGCTGTCGGCAGAAAGTAAGGCGCAGCCCGCCAACCGTTTAGCGGCAGCGGCGGAAATCGCATCGGCCGCCGGATGCTTTGGCATGATCGGCGGGCAGGTTTTGGATTTGGCCGATCAAAAGGAAAAGGTCCGGCTGGAGGCCGAACCTTATGCGGCAGAAAAATTAACGCAGATAAATCGGTTGAAAACGGGCGCTTTGTTCCGTGCCGCCTGCCGGGGCGGCCTGCTTCTGGCCGGTGTTAGAGAAGAACGGTACCTTTCGGCGGCGGAACGCTTTGCCGATGCCTTAGGAATTTCCTTCCAGATCCAAGACGACATTTTGGACGTTACAGGCAATGCGGATGCCCTTGGCAAGCAGACCGGCAACGACGAAAAGCAGGGGAAGGCCACCTATGTGGCTCTCTGGGGTTTAGAAAAAGCCAAAAGCCAGGTCAAACGCCTGACGGAGTCGGCATTACGCGAGCTTTCCGTTTTTGACGAACTCGGCGGCGCGGCTTTTCTTTCTTGGCTTGTTTCTTCTCTTTCCGAGCGGAGTTTTTAAGAGAGGTTATATCTAGCTCCCCCTTGGGCATAGCGGCAATGGCCATCATGGTGATGATCAGGTTGGGAATAGCCATAAGGGCCGTGGCAATGTCTGACAAATCCAGTAGTAGGTTCAGCGAAAGCCCGGCCATGGAAACGGGAATGATGCAGTAGAAAAAACGATACAGCTTTTGCCATAGGGGCTTTTGGGTTAGATAAAGCAAACATTCCTCCCCAAAGCAAGCCCAAGAGGATACGGTGGCAAAAACGAGCAGGGCGAGGGTCACATTGACGATAAACCGCCCCGACCCGGGCAGGAAGTAGGCAAATGCCTCGGCGGGCATGCCGCCAGCGGTGGCTGGGATATAGTCTTTCGCCATTAAAATAACGAGTGCCGTAAAGGTGCAGAACACAATGGTATCTAAAAACGGCGCGGTCATGGAAATAAGCCCTTGTCTGGCAGGGTTTTCTTCCGAAGTCGCCGCGGCGATAAGGGGATCGGTGCCCATTCCTGCCTCGTTTGAGTAAATCCCACGGGCTATTCCGTACCGGATGACGGTTCCGACAAGGCCGCCGATCCCGGCCGAAAGGGAAAAAGCACCTTTAAAAATGGATAAAAAGGCCTGCAAAGCGGCCGCCGGGCTCATGGAGATTACGAAAATCGCCGCCCCCATGAAAAACAGGCTCATGGCCGGAACGACTACGGACGCTACGGACGAAATTCGTTTCATTCCGCCCAGAACAGTCAGAGCAACCAGCGCGGAAAGCACAGCACCGGTAACCAAGGGGCTTATGCCATAGCTTTCCGACAGGGAGGAAGCCAATGCGCCGGCAGGCAAAGCGTTTGCCATGGAAACCGAAAGGAAAACTCCCATTAAGGCAAACAGAATCGCCGTTTTGCGGTTTCCCATATCCTCCATGAGATACATGGGGCCGCCGTGGTTTTGTCCGTTGCGGTTTCGCCTTGTAATCACGGCCAGCGCGCTTTCGGCAAAGCGGCTGGCCATGCCTAAAATGGCGGAAACCCACATCCAGAAAACAGCGCCCGCGCCACCGAGCAAGATAGCAGAGCTTACGCCTACAAGGTTTCCCGGCCCCATAACGGCGCCTAACGAAGCGGCCAATGCCGCCACGGGAGAAAGGCCTTTCTGATCTTTATCTTTGGGCGCGGGCTTTTTTATATCCTGCCAAATGGCAGAGAAAGCAGCGGGAAATCCCCGAAACTGTACGAATTTGAGGCGCACTGTAAAATAGATTCCGCTTCCAATAAAAAGTGCCAAAGTCGGCGCGCCCCACAGAAGCGAATTAAAAAGGGATACGATACCGGAAAGCATATTTTTGTTCCTTCCTGTACTATTCTGAAGTTGTGTTACAAAGGAGAATTCCTATGAACTGGATTGAACTTGCCGTTTCCACAACCCACGAGGGCGTTGATCTTCTGGGAGATGCCTTGATAGAGGCGGGTGTGGCCGGATTTTCCGTGGAAGATTCGGTAGAAATAGCCGAATTCATTGAACGCGATCTTCCCATCTGGCAGGATGTGGACGAGCAGCTTTTGGAAAGCCTCCACACGCCGTACTGCCGGCTGGTGACGTATTTGGCGGACAACGCAGAAGGGCAAAAGATGCTTTCCCTTCTGACGGATGTTTGCCAGCGGGTGAAGGCTATGTGGCCGGCAGTGGATTTCGGCACACTGGAATTCTCCGTCCGTACGCGAAAAGAAGATGAATGGGCAGATGCATGGAAGGCCTTTTACAAGCCGTTTCCTGTGGGCGAGCGCTTGCTGGTGAAGCCGGAATGGGAAACGATAACGGAAGAACAGGCAAAAGGCCGGGTTGTTTACATCAGCAACCCGGGCATGGCCTTCGGAAGCGGCGACCATGCCACCACCAAGCTTTGTATGCTGGCGTTGGAAAAACATGTAAAAGGTAAGGAAACTGTGCTGGATGTGGGCTGCGGAAGCGGCATTCTCTCCATTATTGCGGCACTTTTAGGCGCGAAAAAAGTACTTGGCGTGGATATTGACCCCTATGCCGCCGAAGTGGCCGCAAAAAACGCGGCACAAAATAAGGTAGAGCATATTTGCTCCTTCTTTGCCGGCAACACGTTAGGCGAGGACTTCACTCTGCCCGGCGAAGACACGCAGTTTGATATGGTGCTTGCCAATATTGTGGCAGATGTGATTATCCCGCTGGCCTCGCGTCTTGCCGCATGGACGAAAAGCGGCGGTTTATGCATGATATCCGGCGTTTTGCACACGCGCATTGAGGAAGTTCGTTCCGCTTTGGAAAAAGAGGGCTTTTCTGCCCTTGAGCAAACGGAAGAGAATGACTGGTGCGCTCTGTTACTTCGAAAAGACTAGAATAACCGCATGGCGGCCAGAAGCCATGCAAATGCCTTCCAGAAGGTAAGGCGAGGAACGTCTTCTCCCGCAACCAGCGGCACGCGGCCCACGTGTTTTCCGTCTAATTTCACTTCGATGCTGCCGAGGGAATCGCCCTTAGACAGAGGAGCGTTATAAGTAGGCTCGATGTTCAGGGATTTGGTGAGCTTGTCGGCAGCGCCTTTCGGGATGACGCTGTAAACGCTGCCCTGCGGTATGGGGGAGATTTTTTCTACGGTGCCGTGTTTGACCTTCACGTCGGGCACGTCGACTCCCTCAGACAAATCAACTCGTTCAAACGTTGCATAGCCGTAGTCAAGCAAGGTGGCGGCGGCGTTGAAACGTTCAGCGGTTGTGTCGCTTCCCATAATGACAGCCGCTAGGCGCAGACCGTTGCGCTCGGCCGTGGCGGAAACGCAGTATTTGGCGCGGCCGGTAGAGCCGGTTTTTAAGCCGGTGATTCCCTTATAGCTGCGTACAAGCTTGTTGGTGTTGGTCAAACCGAATTCGCCGTTGCGCACGCTGTCAATCCAAGTCGTCGTATACTTAAAGGCCTCCGGATGCTCAGCCAATGCCGCTGACATAAGGGCCACATCTCGGGCGCTGCTTTCATGTCCCTGATCATCCAGCCCCGAAGCGTTTTTGAACACGGTGTTGGTCATGCCCAGCTCTTTGGCTCGCTCGTTCATGCGTGCCACAAAAACGCTTTCACTGCCCGACACATGCTCAGCCAGTGCTACGGCCGCGTCGTTGGCAGACGCAATGGAGACGGATTTGTACAGCTCATCCACCGTCATAACTTCCCCGGCTTCCAAATAAATCTGTGAGCCGCCCATTCTGGAAGCGTGCTCGCTGGCGACGACCTGATCCTCCCAAGAAATATGCCCGGCCTTAATTGCCTCAATGACCAGCAGCATAGTCATAATTTTCGTAATACTGGCCGGAGGAAGGCGCAGGTCGGCGTCTTTTTCATATAAAACTGTGCGGCTGTCTAAATCGATTAATATGGCCGACAAGGCAGGAATCTGATCTTTTTCCAAAGAAACGGGCACAATCTGAAAGACAGGCTCCTCTGCCGTGCCGCCGGTGCTGGTTTGCGTATCATCCCCTGGACCTGCCGTAACGGGCACAATTAGGAGCAGTGGAATCAGTAAAAGAGTGAAAAAACGCCGAAAAATTCCGCTCTTTTTCATAATAACAACCCTTTCCGCAAGCTGTATTGCGCATATATAAAATTTCATATATGCCGCGGCTTGTAATTTGTCCCGTTTTATTTGTATGATTGTCCCAAGCGGATTAGAAGCCCTTTTGATATCCCTTTTCAAATGAAAAAAGCGCGGCTTTTGGCCACGCTTTTAAACAACCCAGGTCTTAGACGGTGAACTTTTCAATTTGCTTGAAGAAAGCGGCAAGCTTTGCTTCATCATCGCAATAAGCGCGAAGATCAATATCCTTGGACAGATCGAGACTGAAGATACCCATAATCGACTTGGCATCGATGATGTAACGACCGGAAATCAGGTCCACTTCAAAATCGGCCAGGCTGGCGGCATTTACGAACTGCTTTACATCTTCGATGGACGAGAGATGAATTTTGATCGATTTCATCCAACACACTCCTTTTTGGAAAACCAAAATTGGCTATATTTTCTTATTTATTGTACAACAATCCGCTTGCAATTGCAAGCAAAATTTGGGGGTATGGACAAAAAAATGAAGGCAGCTTTTTATACGCTCGGATGTAAGACGAATCAGTTTGAATCCCAAGCCATGGAAAAGCTCCTCCTTGCCAAAGGGTATGAGATTGTGCCGTTTGATGAGGAGGCTGATGTATATATTATCAACTCCTGCACAGTCACAGCCACAGGAGACAAAAAGACGCGGCAGACCATGCGGCGTATTGCGGCATTGCGGCCGGACGCTTTGGTTGCCGTCTGCGGCTGTTATGCAGAGCTTTCTCCGCAGGAGTTGGAAGCCATACTGCCCGGGCGTATTGTCGTAGGGGGCAATAAAGATCATACCGCCTTTATAAACAAGCTACACGAAAGGCTCACCGGACATGCGCAAAATGAGCCAGTGGAAGAAAACAAACCTTCTCCCAAAGGAAAACACACCTTTGAAAAGCTGCCTGCCGGCGGCATATCCGGGCGAACCCGCGCCCTTCTCAAGGTGCAGGATGGTTGCTGCCACTATTGCAGTTATTGCATCATCCCTTATGCAAGAGGAACTATCCGCTCTCTGTCCATCGGCGATGCCATTTCGCAAGCGCAGGCTTTGGCGGCAGAGGGGTATCGTGAGATTGTGCTTACAGGCATTGAAATTTCCTCATACGGGAAGGAACGGCCCGGCGGCGAAACTCTTCTGACATTAACGCGCTCTCTTTGCAGGGCAGTGCCAAGTGTTCGCTTTCGGCTTGGCTCGCTTTGGCCCTTAACGGTAGACACGGAATTTTGCCGTCTGCTTTCTAAGGAGAAAAATCTTTGCCCCCATTTTCATTTATCCGTGCAAAGCGGAAGCGACGGCACCTTGGCTCGGATGAATCGCCCCTATGGCGTGGCGGAATTGAAAGCGGCGATTGCCAATTTGCGGAAGTATTTTCCCCATGCGGCGATTACGGCCGATTTAATTTGCGGTTTCCCCGGCGAAACGGAGGAGGAGTTTGCGGAAACGCTTGCCTTTTTAAAGGAAGCGGTCTTTTCTCAGATGCATATTTTCCCATATTCTCCTCGTCCGGGTACAAAAGCTGCCAAAATGGACGGGCAGCACACCAGAGAAACCAAAGAAGCTCGCTGTAAAGCGGCGGCGGCCATTGCCAAAGAAAATAAAATCGCCTATCTGGAAGCGCAGAAGGGAAGAAAGCTTGAGGTTTTGTTTGAAGAACCGCTTCCTTCCGGCCGGCAGGGCGGCCACAGCGAAAATTACCTCATGGTAGAGGTGGAATCCCATCGGCCTTTGCAGGGCGAGCTTCATACGGTAGAAATCATAGGCCGGCAGGGGCAGAACCTTATGGGAAGGCTCTGTTCTCCCGATATGTAAAAGGGCGGTATAATCTGCCCTAGGTTGACATACTCTTTTCTTAAGCGGACAGGCCGCGTTAGAAAGGGGAGAAACCACACATGAGCAAACCGAAGGAGCGTTCCTGGGCGTTTGTGTTTTTTATGCTGGTGATATTGGGAGGAGCCGCGTATTTGCTGCGGGATGTTTGGACGCCATATGTAGACCGACTTACTCACCCTGCCCAAACTACGGTTCAAACACCGGGCGATACGGGAATGACCATCTCATTAAGGGAAGAAAAAGCCGCCGAGCTGTTGTCTCCCTATCTGGAAAACTCGTTGCAGGCAAGCCTGCAAACGTTGACATTCCGCAACAACAGGATCACCGTAGGGGTAGACCTCAACGTTTCCCGCCTGATTGATGAAACGGTGGCAAAGGCTATGCCGGAGCTGGCCATGGTAAAGGCGGTTTTGCCGGCCAAAGCCGCTGTTTCCATGGAGTTTACTCCGTCTGTTGCAAACGGTGCCTTGTCTATTACACCCAATGCATGCAAAATCGGCGGGTATTCCATTCCTGTGGCGCTGGTCCCCAATGAGGTGATCGAGGCGCTTAATGACATGATTGAAGACCAGATTGCGTCTTACGGTGTGAATATCAGTTCCATATCGGCCATTAACGGTGTCTTAACCATAACCATTGCGTAATGTATTTTAAATAAAACTGCGGCGCCAGAATGTTACATTCCGGCGCCTATTCTAAAAGGGCGCCTAAGGCTTGCCCTTATTGAATTAGCTTTCGTATTAAATCATTTTTTTAATTTTATCTAAAGCGTTTTTTTCCAAACGAGAAACTTGCGCTTGGCTGATGCCGATTTCCTCGGAAACTTCATTTTGCGTTTTTCCTTCAAAAAACCGCAGGGCCAAAATCCGGTTTTCCCGCTCGTTTAAGCGGGAAAGTGCTT
>DUUG01000242.1 GCA_012841675.1 Clostridiales bacterium | reverse complement strand
CCCACCTCAAAATACTTCTTCTGGCGGGGCGACCACGCCTCCACGTCAATGCTCTTGACCTTTAAATCCGCCAAGTCGCCGGAACAGCATTCCAGCGTCCGAACGGGAATGTCCAGCGTGCGGAAAAATTCCACCGTGTACGAATACAGTTTCTCAAACCAGTCCTTGCTCTCCTCCGGACGGCAAACAACCACCATCTCCTGCTTTTCAAACTGGTGAATCCGGTAGACGCCCCGCTCTTCAATGCCATGGGCGCCCACTTCCTTGCGGAAGCAGGGGGAATAGCTGGTTAAAGCCTGGGGCAGCTCGTCTTCGTTGATAAGCTGGTTGATAAACTTGCCGATCATGGAGTGTTCGCTGGTGCCGATCAGATACAGATCCTCGCCCTCGATTTTATACATCATGTTTTCCATCTCGGCAAAGCTCATCACACCGGTGACCACTTCGCTTCGGATCATAAACGGCGGGATATAGTAGGTAAAGCCCTTGTCGATCATGAAATCCCGGGCGTAGGACAAAATGGCCGAATGCAGCCTTGCCACATCGCCCTTGAGATAATAGAACCCGTTGCCGCTAGTTCTTCTGGCGCTGTCCAGGTCAATTCCCTGCAAATTCTCCATAATCTCCACATGATACGGCACGGGGAAGGGCTTTTCCGCCGGTTCGCCATACCGTTCCACCTCGACGTTTTCGCTGTCGTCGCGGCCGATGGGAACACTGTCGTCGATAATGTTGGGAATCTGCATCATAAGCGCCTTCAGCTCGTCTGCCAAAGGCCCTTCCTGCGCCTCCAAAGACGCCAGCTCGTCGGCCATGGCGCCGACCTTTTTCTTGGCCTCTTCGGCTTCCGCCTTTAAGCCTTTGGCGTACAGTCCGCCGATTTCCTTGCTGATTTTGTTGCGCAAACCACGCAGTTCGTCGCTTCTGCTTTTTACTTCCCGATAACGGCGGTCAAGCTCAATCACCTGGTCTACCAGAGGGAGTTTTTCTTCCTGGAACTTTTTTCTTAAATTTTCTCTGATTTTGTCCGGTTCTTCCCGGAACATGCGAATATCTAACATACCGTACCTGCCTTTGCCTACATGGCTTTTATTTTTTCCTAAAGGGCAGAAAACATGCGGAAATAAAAAAATCCCCCGCCCCTATGTATGGGACGAAAGAATTCCGCGTTGCCACCCATTTTGCCGAAACCGGCCACTCGTGCGCGCGGTAAGGGGCGCATCCCTTGGCTTTCACCAAACGGCCGCAAGGGTGGACCGACGCTTCCCCTGACCGGCTTGCACCATACGCCGGCTCTCTAAGCAGAGAAAAACACCATGGCCCTTGCCATTGCCTTAACGTTTATATACAAATAGAATATACTATCTTTTTTTCACGTTGTCAAGGGGATATTATAAGCGCATCTTTTTTATGGTTTTTGCCCAATAATACGTGCAAGGCTTCTCTGGAAAAGCAACAGCGCAAAACTAAAAATTTTGCCAAATCTAATCACGCGGATTTTTTGGCGGAAGGGGGTTGCAATTTTTGAAATGATGTGGTATAATTCATAATGTGATATGCGCCAGTAGCTCAGTTGGATAGAGTGTTTGGCTACGAACCAAAAGGTCAGGGGTTCGAATCCCTTCTGGCGTACCAAACAAGGAAGATGGGGGAAACTCTATCTTCCTTGTTTGTTTTATTGGAAAATCCCCATGCAAACCCTTTTTGAAACTGCTTTCAAATGGATTAACACGGCATGAAGGGTTTAAAACTACATATACAACGTGCAAAGCGTGTACAAATCCACATAATCGGAAAAAGTCCCTTACGAAAACGTAAGGGACTTTTTTTACTTTTTAGCTTTTGCGAACTCGCCGATTTTCTTATCCATATGAGAGATATGATTGGTCAGCCAGCCAAGCACCATGGTGTTGGCGTTGATAATCACAAGCAGGTTGCTGCCGGACGATTTGAAATCCGCACTTAACTGGGCAAGCTGCTGTATAAAAGCGGCGTGTGCCTTCTGTTGCTCGGGCAAACCGGGATACCCGATACTTTGCATATATTTTTCCTCGTCCGCAAAATGCTTTTTGGTATAATCTTCGAGAAACTCCAAAAGCTCGCCGATATAGCCGGCCGCTTGCCGGTTTTTCCCTGCTTCAAACAGTTTTTCCGCTTTTTCAAACCAAGTCTTATGTTGTTCGTCAATCGTTTCTACGCCTACCGATAAATTCTCTGTCCAAGGCATACGCATATCCTCCGTGTCCGTTGTGTTACGTTAGTATACAATAGTTTACAAAATTTGTCAACACAGTTAAAAGCTGTTATAAAGCTTTCAAAACACATGAGAATGCTTTAAATCCTAACCTGAAACCCGGCTTTACGCAGGGCCGCCAGAGCCTTGTCAAAGAATAGGGCTTTAGTAAAGATATAATCGGTTTGATAGGTGGAAACGGCAAAAATCGAGATGTTCTCCTTGGCCAACACGGCGGAAATATTGGCCAAGATGCCTACAAGGGAAAAATCCAGCACACCGTCTACTCGAAATCCCTGCCAGCCGTCGCTGCGCTCCAGCACTTCTAACGGGGCTTTTTCCGTTGGGCAAACAAGAGAAATCTCTGTATCGGTTTTGGCAAAAAAGGTAAAATCGCCAGTTACATCCACGCCGCGTATCTCCGACAGGCGGCAAATGGAAAACAAAGGCACAAGCGCTGAAATCTGCATACTCTAACCACCCTACGGTTCTAAGTTAACAACGACCACCTTCCGTCGGCTCATGGCTTCGATGCTGTAACGGATGCCTTGCGTGCCCATGCCCGAGGATTTAACGCCAAGGAACGGAAAATGATCCGGCCCCCGCTCGGTCTTGTTGTTGATATGTACAGTGCCCACTTCCAAACGCTCTGCAATGGAGAAAGCCGAATCAATATTTTTGGTGAAAACCGACGCTTGCAAGCCGTATTCCGAGCGGTTGGCAATATCAATGCCCTCCTCCACGTCCTGAATGCGCATAATGGGCAGAACAGGGCCAAACGGCTCTTCCCAAGCAAGGCGCATATCCGTGGTCACGTTGTCAAACAGCGTGGGATAAATCAAATTTTTCTCCCGCTTATTGCCACAGATAAGCGTTGCCCCCTTTTCGATGGCATCGTCTATTAGCTCCTGCACATAATCGGCGGCTTTGTCGTTTATCAGCGGCGTCACTTGCACTTTCTCATGGGGCATCCCTGTCTTCAGCGCCAAAACTCGTTCCTTAATTTTTTCCACCAGCGCATCGGCAATGCTTTCCAGAGCCAACACACGCTTCACCGCCGTACACCGCTGGCCGGAATAGCTGTACGCGCCGGAAACAATGTCCTTGGCCGCATCGTCCAAATCCGCATCCTCCAGAACAAGGGCGGCATCCTTGCCGCCTAGCTCTAGCAGCAGGGGAACCATCCCTACTTGCCGCGCAATGCGTTTTCCAACAGCCGTACTTCCAGTAAAGCTAATAAAATCGACCATGGGGTGCGTCACCAGATAGTCGCCGATGTCACTGCCGCGGCCTGTTACCGTATTCAAAACGCCGGCGGGAAGGCCTGCTTCGTGAAAAACTGCCGCTAAGTGCAAAGCGCTGATGGCGCCGGAGGTGGGCGGTTTTAAAATCACGCTGTTGCCCGCCATCAAAGCCGGGGCAATCTTGGAAGCCGACAGGTTAACCGGATAATTAAACGGAGAAATGGCCAGCACAACGCCCAGCGGCACCCGGGTTACAATGGAAAACCGCTTCTTGTTAAAGCCGGGAAAGCTGTCGGCGCCGACCATTTCCCCCTCCATGTGCTTCCCCTCATCGGCGGTAAATCGGATGAAGTCGGCCGTTCGCTTCACTTCCGAAAGGGAGGATGCCATATCCTTGGAAATTTCCTGAGAGAGTATGGAGGCAATGGCCTCTGCCTTCTCCTCCAAAAGGAAAGACGCTTCGTGTAAAATGGCAGACCGAACGCTAATAGGCGTTTCCGCCCACTGTTTCTGGGCCGCTTTGGCCGCGCGGAAGGCCGCATCGACCTCTTTATGTGAAAGAGCCGGCACCGTACCGAGCAAGCCGCCGTCCGCCGGCCGCGTCACTTCCACAGGGGCAAGTGAACCTTCCTGCCAGTGGCCGTTAATAAGACAGCAATACGCATTTCCTTTTTTCATAGGGTCAAACATATGGAAACCTCCCTTGCATTGCCAAAATCGTATCACGTCAAAAAAGTGACAATACTAATGCATATGCAAAGCAAACGGGAAATAAACGAAGGTTTTGTCCCCATCCGCAAATTTACGGAAGCCTATGCCCTGCCGCCAGATACAGCGCATACCAGTCTTCCCGGCTTAAAGTCACCTCGGTGGCTTTGATGCAATCGGCCAAACGGGTCTTGTTCATCGTGCCGGTAACAGGCTGCATCTTGGCCGGATGGCGAAGGAGCCATGCCATGACAATGGTCGTGTCCGAGACGCCGTATTTCTCCGCCAACTCGGCAATTTTGGCGTTCAAAGGGACAAATTTTTCGTTTCCTAAGAAAACACCCTCGAAAAACCCGTATTGGAAGGGCGACCAAGGCTGAATGGTAATATCGTGCAAGCGGCAGAAATGTAAAATGCCGTTGTCCCGGTCAAGGGCCTTGTCGTCGAGGATATTCATATTCATGCTCTGGGAAATCATCGTGGCGTTGGTTAAGCTAAGCTGCATCTGGTTGGCAACTAAGGGCTGCCGCACGTATTTCTGCAAAAGCTGTATGGTGTATGGGTCGTGGTTGGAAACGCCAAAATGGCGCACCTTGCCGCTTGCGTGCAGCTTGTCAAACGCCTCGGCCACCTCCTCCGGCTCCATCAAGGTGTCGGGCCGGTGAAGCAATAAAACGTCAAGATAGTCGGTTTTAAGCCGTTTTAAGCTTCCCTCCACAGAGGAAAGGATATGTTCTTGGGAAAAATCGTACATTCCCTTGCGGATGCCGCACTTGCTTTGAATCAAAAGCTTCTCCCGTACCGCCGGCGTCATTTCTAAAGCGTTTGCGAAAATTTCCTCGCATTCTCCCCCGCCGTAAATGTCGGCGTGGTCAAAAAAGTTAGCGCCCTGCTCAATGGACGCATGCAGAAAATCTCGGGCTTCCTTCAATGTCAGCCCCTTGATCCGCATACATCCGACGGCAATAACCGGAACCGACAGGCCCGATGTGCCAAGTGGAATCGTTCTCACGCTGTTTTCCTCCCATTTTGTTTTTTCCATCTTACAGCAAAACCTTGAATTAGGCAAGAAATAGTTCTACAAATACTTTTCGGCTATAACCTCCGACAGCATTTCCCATTTTAAAAACGGGGCAATAGGCGCAATGGCTTTGATGCCGTCCTTCTCCAACGCCTCTTTGGCCAGACTCGTCAAAAATTCCCTGTCGAGAAAGGGGGCTATGCCTGCAAAGTTTCGCAGTCCATTGGCGGCATACTCCTTCATCGCCACTTCCTGCAAGAAGCCCTTGGAAACAAAGGGGTACAAATCGTCCAACGCGGAGATGCCGCCCTTTGCATACCGGTTTTGGGCCATTTCGCCAACGGTTTCCCGGCTGAGAAACGGCAAAATCTCGTCTATCCCCTGGCCGCCGGCTTTTTCCATAACCTTTGCCATATCATCTAACAGCTGGCGGCTGAGAAACGGGGCCATGTTGCCCAGCTCTCTGTATTTTTCCTCCTCAAAGGCCCTCTTTGCCAGCCGTTCCAGTACATCCGAACTGAGAAAAGGCAGTAAATCCTCCATTTCCTCCACAGAAAAGGACGATTCCACTTGTTCAAACACCTTATCCACCTGTGTTGGCTTTAAAAGAGGGGCAATTCCCGTCAGCTCATGGACTGTTACGGAGTTTTCTTCCAAATACTCCTCCGTTTTATCCTCCACCAGACTTTCCAGCAGGGGCGATTCTTTCCCAAGCAGCGTACCAATCGTCACACCGAAAATCTCCGCCAGATCGGGCAGCTTGGCAATATCGGGCATAGTGCTGCCCCGTTCCCAGCTAGACACTGCCTGATAGCTGATCCCAAGGCGCTCTGCCAGCTCCATCTGGGTCATGTTGTTTTTCTTCCGCAGATCCGAAATGGTTCTTCCGACTTCCTGCATATTAAACATATGGTTCATCCTTTCGCATGCGTTTGGCCTTATGATGCCACAAATAGCACTGCTTTTCTATCAAGCAGTGCTTGCATGGGGAAAATACCGGCTCAACCGCTGCTTTACAAAAACTCCGGTGCCGTGTGGCACCGGAGTTAGGAGAAGAATCGTTGGTTTAGTCAAAGTAAACGGCCTTGCCCGTCTTGGCAGATTCGTAGATTGCATCGATAATGCGAGAAACAACCGCCGCTTGCTCGGGCTTAACCAGCGGATCACAGTCGT
>DUUG01000241.1 GCA_012841675.1 Clostridiales bacterium | reverse complement strand
GACCAGCACCCGGCTGCCCGCCAGGGAGGCATCTGCGCAGAGGCGCTCTAGGATTTGCTGCTCCTCCGCCGGGCCGCACAAGCTCTGTAGCAGGGTCAGATCCACCTGCAGGTAGTCTAAGTGAAGGCCTGCTTGGAATGCATTGAACAGATCTCCTAGTCCGAAGCTGTCGGCGGCAATAAGCGCGCCCATTCGGCGATACACGGCCGTTTTTACGGAGATTTCGTCGAAGGAGCCCAGCTTCCACTCGGTCACACCGAGAATCAGGCGGGAAAAAATGTCTTCATCCACTTGGCAATGGCCCCGCGGCTTCGTACAGATCTCTCCGGTAAGACAGGAGAGCAAGAGCTTGGCTTCGTCTAGCTCAGACGCAAATTGCCGATAGGTTTTGGCCAGCTTGCACGTCAGCATAGATTCCATTTCACAAAGCCGGCCATGCTCTGCCGCGGCGGAATAAAGGTCGAAGGCGCTTTTATAATACTGCGGATCGGGCGAAAGCAGCGCTTCATAAGCCGCCAAACGCCCCGTGCGCAGATCATAGATAGGCTGGTAGGTAAAATTGACAGCCCCTTCTGCCAGAACATGGTCTAGGGCCTCGGAATCGCTGGAATGGATGGAGGTTTTACGGTCTTGCATGCTTTCGTATTCCACCAAACGCCCTTTGCCATGCTTTTTAGCATGATACATGGCAAAATCGGCCAAGTTCATCAGCTCGGAAAGGCTCTCGGAATCGGAAGGATACCAGGCAAGCCCTATGGAAAAAGCCAGCTTGTCATCCAGCTCTGCAGCCTCCTCCGGCATAGAAGCCACATACAAGATCCCGCTGGTTTTGCCGGTAGACAAAATCCGGTGGATCACGCGCCTGGCACTTTCCTGATCGTCAAACCCGTGGAGGTAGATGGCGAATTCGTCGCCGGAAATACGGGAAACCACCCCGTTAAAAAACGAAAAAAAGGAAAACAAGCGGGCCATCTGACTAATATGCAGATCGCCTGCGCTGTGCCCTTTGGAATCGTTAATGTGCTTTAAATTGTCCAAATCAATAAACAACATGGCGCCGGTTTTCTCCGGTGCCCTTTGGATCATATCAAACACCTTGCGCTTGAAGGCCGGCCGAGTGTAAAGGGAAGTCAGTTGGTCATAGTCAAGCCGGTATCGCAGGCGCAACGCGCTGGAAATTTCCGTCGTCACGTCAATCAAAGCGCCGGTCTGGCCGGGATGGGAAGGAGAGTGAAGCCGGAGATAGCGGGAGTCTGTTCCGCCGTCCCAATGGTAGACATGGGGAAATTCTTCCACCGGTTTGGAAGTCAGCTTAGTGAGTGCTTTGTTCCACAGCTCTTTGGAAATAAGATTTTCCATGGGCAGGGAAAAAAGTGTTTGTAATCCGGGGGAGACATATATGTGCTTTTGATCCACTTCCCGGAAGTAGTACACCGGGATATGGTCATTTTCCGTTTCACCGGATACGGCCTTGTTGAACTTCGACAGCGAAGGTTTTCTGAAAATGGTCCAGAAGAGCCAGTTGGATTTTAATGAATCATACATGTAAACACTCTCCTTCCGGCTCAAGGATGATAAAAATGGGCCGGGCTGATTTGAACAAAAGTATAACATGGTATAATTGAAAAAGTCAATAATATTTGGGCAAAACATATAACGCAAATTTCGACATTATACAAAATGGTTATAAAACGGCCTCAAACCACAGAAGCAAGTTCCCGTGGTTTAAGGCAGAAAAAACTGCATATGGAAAGAATATATATGTATATTATTAATTTGTTAAGGCACCTTTCGTCTTTTGATGATAAAATTGGGTGGCTGTGTTGTATAACAAAAAGGTAGGTACGGCGTTAATAAAAGCCTTCAGAAGGTTAAAAGGCATAAAAACGGGCAGCAACATAGGCTGAATGGCAGATACGGGCCATCCGGTGAAAAGGGGCGTTATAATCAGATTGGCGCCGAGCATAACGGCCGTCATGGCAAGCCCTCCGGAGATTAGGGCAACACCTGCGCCCTTGCGGCAGGGAAACCGGCGATAGATAAGCCCGGCCACCAAAACATAGGAGCCCGTGGCGATCACATGCATGAGAATGCCGTAAAGCCCGCTTTTGGCACTGACGGTCAGCCCCTGTATGACGGAAACCACAACGGTTAAAAGAAGCCCTCCGCCCGGGCCGACGACAAAGGTCGTAATCAAAATGGGAATATCCGCCGGGTCGTATTCTAAAAAGTCTGCTGTGGGGAACAGAGGTATCCGGATCAAAAGCACCAACACAATCGACAATGCGGCCATAACACCTAAATACGCAACTTTCCTAGTCATGCAAATCCTCCTTAAGATAAAAGCACATTCCAAAAAGATGTCTTTCGGAATGTGCCATCCGATCGGATTAGCATTTCTAGGCGTTTTGCCGCCCAAAGAGGCTGACAAAACACGCTATCTTCTCTCATCCAGACTGTAACTGTCGGTTCCGGAATCTAACCGGATCTGCAGCCAAAAGGCGCTCGCGGACTATACCGCCGGTGGGGACTTGCACCCCGCCCCGAAGACATTCTATGAAATTGTGCTTTAGTGATGGCGAAGCAGTGTTCACCTTCTCTATAACATATTATATAGCTACTCTCCAAAAAATGCAACTGCTTGACATGATATTTTCCTTGATGAGAAAATTTTTTAGTACCCTTTACAAAGTTGTTTTTATATGATATACTGCATGGAAATAGAACAGGGAAAGGATGGCTCTTATGCGCCGCCGTGCCGTTTTTGCCGCAAACTACTTTTACTTTAGCTTTATTCGGTCAACCGAATAAGGTTTATTGGGGTTTTGCTGGCAAATAAAAGGCCGCCTTGTTTTCCTAAATGAAAGCACGAGCGCCGCAGCGAAATTCGCTGCGGCGTATTTTTATCCCGCAGGAGGGGAGAGACCATGGTAATTATTCTAAAGCCCAACGCCGATGAGGGTCAGCTTGCCCATTTGATCCAGTGGCTGCGGGATCAAAAAATCGACCCGCGTCCTTGCGTAGGAGAACATCAGACGATTTTAGGTTTGGTCGGTGACACATCCCAGCTGGACATTGCTTCTCTGCAGGCATTGGATATTGTGGAGGATGTCAAGCGCGTGTCGGAACCGTATAAGAATGCTAACCGCAAGTTCCACCCCTCGGATACATCTGT
>DUUG01000240.1 GCA_012841675.1 Clostridiales bacterium | reverse complement strand
CCTGCCGAAAAAGCTATATCAGCTTTTTCGGCAGGTTTCGACATTGGCGGAGAGAGGGGGATTCGAACCCCCGATCCGGTTTTGCCGGATACACGATTTCCAGTCGTGCGCCTTCGACCAGACTCGGCCATCTCTCCAAGGTTTTAAACACATCACACAGAAAAGTATATCAAAAAAAACGCGGCTTGTCAATCTTTTTCTTAAGGAAACAAGATACAGAAAAACGGTATATCCCGAATGCAGCAAAAAAATGGGGCTCGCCCTAAAAGCAAACCCGCCCAAGGAGGTGGTTTCTTCTTCACAAAGGGGTGGGTTCTTCCCGAGGGGGTATGAAAGAAGCTGTCGTATGGTATTTCGGGCAAAGATCTCCGTTTGCAATGCTTATCGGTTACGAAAAACCTAAAGGGGGAGTTCCGCATGGCGGTATGTTTGCAGGAAAAGAATAATTATCCTGGGGGGAACGCCATGCCGGGCATCAGGCTCTGATTTTGCAGCATCTATCCACGGCGTTAACGCACTAGGCACTTTTGCGCTCGGCAAGGATATAAATTTGTTCTTGCATATGGGCACAAAAAAACAAAAGGGGGATACGTTTGTATCCCCCTTACTAAATATCTAGGTTTAATTGCTAAGCAAGCACCGCAAAGTTATACCCAGCCGCGAAGCTTTACAGCCTCCGCCACGCGGTTAATGGCAATCACATAAGCCGCGTCGCGCATATAGAGATTTTTTTCCTTGGCTAAGGCATAAACGGCGCGGAATGCCTTCGTCATGGCATATTCCAGTTTCTCCAAAACTTCCTCTTTGTCCCAGAAATAATTCATATTGCACTGCACCTGCTCAAAATAGCTGCAGGTAACGCCGCCGGCATTGCAGAGGAAATCGGGCAAAAGCGTAATCCCGCGCTCTTTAATCAAAGCGTCAGAGTCGGGTGTGGTGGGGCCGTTGGCCGCTTCGCAGAGGATTTTAACGCTTGGGTTTACCTTGGCCATAGTTTCGGGCGTAATCTGGTTTTCCAATGCCGCCGGGATTAGAATATCGACATCCTGGCTGATCCACTGATCGCCGGGGAGGATTTCATAGCCTGCGGCCTGCGCCTTTTCCTTGTTAATGCTACCGAAGGCATCCTTAAAGGAGGCAAGCTCGGGAATATTGCATCCTTCCGCCTTTCTGAAGGTGTAGGACGTCTTGTCGCCCTGATGCCAGCAGGAAACGGCGATAATTTTGCCGCCCAGTTCCACATATTTCCGTGCGGCGTATTCGCCCACGTTGCCAAAGCCCTGCATGCTGGCGGTTGTGTCTGCCGGGGTGAGCCCCATTTGGGCAAGAAGCTCTTTCAAAGTGTAGATGACGCCATAGCCGGTGGCTTCCGTACGGCCCAGCGAGCCGCCCATGCCCACCGGTTTACCCGTAATCATGCCGGGATAGTGGCCGCCGGTTATGGTTTCATATTCGTCGAGCATCCAAAGCATATGCTGGCCGTTGGTCATCACATCGGGGGCCGGCACGTCCTGGTTCGGGCCGAGCAGACTATGCAGACGGCGGACATAGCCGCGGCATAGCCGTTCCTGCTCTGTTTGGGAAAGGTTGTGGGGATCACAAATAACGCCGCCCTTGCCGCCGCCCAACGGAATATCCACCACGGCGCATTTCCAAGTCATCCACATGGAAAGAGCACGCACCGTATCCGCCGTTTCGTGGGGATGGAAACGGATGCCGCCCTTGCCCGGCCCCCGGGCATCGTTATGTACGATGCGGAAGGCCTTAAAAATCTGGGTTGACCCGTTGTCCATTTTTACAGGAATGGTAAAGTGCATCTCCTTCATAGGTTCACGTAAAAGTGCTTTGGTACCTTCATCTAACTCGAGCAAGCCAGCCACGCTGTCAAACTGGGCTTTGGCGTTCTCGAAGGGGTTGTATGCTGCTGCCATAAATGCCTCCTGATTAAAATCGTTTACATTATTATACATGATTTCCGTCAAAATTCAACTCTATTTCGAGAAAATATGCAAATGAATGACGGACAGGCATCCGCTTCCTTCAAAATCGCCATGGAACCCCTTTTTAGGCAATGTTACAAACGCAAAGTGACAACCCTTTTCAAGCAAAAAACCTGGCAAAAAAGGGTTTTAAGAGCTTACTTCTTGGTTTTAGCGTTGTACGTCATCCCCATATAGGCGTCGCCCGTCTGCAGCTCTGTAAGCATCTGGGTAAGGCGTTTTTGGCGAGTTTCCTCCCGCTTGGCACGCAGAATCCATCCGATATAGTCATTTTGTTGGTAGGGAGGTCTGGCATCGTATTGCTCTCTTAGATTGTTTTTTTCCAGCGCGGCGGAAATAAACTCCGGCATGGGGTATCTTTTTCGCGCGGGCGGTTTTGAGCGGATGGATGGGCCGTTTGCAATCTGTTCCAGCCGGTATTGCACAAGGTCTGTAATAAGCCGGTGGTCTATGGGCTTTGAAAGCGGCAGGTGGATGGAGCTTTTGGTTGTGTTAAACGCGGCCAACCGGTGGGCAAAGGTGATGATGGCTTCGGTTCCCGGGAAGATTCCGATATGATTTTTAAATGCGGCAAAGTGGATGAGGTTTTCGCCCTGCCAAAAGGTAGGCATACGCCATGCCATTTTCTCTGTCGCGTTTGGTGCTGCCATGCGGATGGTTTTGTGAACGGATTGGAGGAGGGGACGAACCTCCGCCGGTTGGTCGGCAATGTAATCGTCAACCGTTTCGATTTGACCGCAGAAATGGTTCTGGTTTTCTTTTTGAAATTCCCGTTTGCATTTCGGGCATTGCCACATAGTACGCTCCCCCTTAAACTTGCAAGTGATAATGTTAGGCTTATACGAAACTGTTGCTGTTATGCAAAAAGCAAAACAGCAGCAATTTCAGAACTTCCATTTTACATATTACAGCTTGTTGGCCACCTCAAAGCCTTCGGAAGTGGCATCCAGAACACGTCGGGGCTCCTTGGCGTCGCCGATGGTGTACACTTCGGGGAAGACCGATTCTGTTTTTGATCTCAAGATTGCCAATTTTGATCGGGGTAAATAGCTTTCTCATCCTGTGCCACTCCTTAACAGTAATAACATTGGAAGACTTGGGATAGCGCGAGCTTTACCTGAACTGCATGGTATTATGTAGTAAAATCTTCTCTAGATATGAGAAAATTATACTTCCATAGATAGAGACACCGGATTTATCCGATTTTGCGTAGGGCAATTTGCTTTTGATATTTGAAAAGAGAAAGGCATTGGAATCCTGCCAATTATTGTTATATCGTATATGTTGGCAACAGTCAAGTGGAAAAATGGAGTTATTTGTCAAAACATCCGCCCTGTGTCAAACGACAGAGGGCGGATGAAGAATATTTGCTTATCGCGCTTTTAGCGTTAGTCTGAGTAAGTTATTGCTTAAACAAAGCGTCTACTTCTGCTTGCAGTTCGTCCTTATACTGCTCGACCAGTTGGACAGGAGTGCCAAGGCCTTCTGTCATGGGAAGATAGATGTTGTTGCGGAAATTATCCAGAACGGTTGTGCTTGACCAGGCATAGTCCGTTACGGTATGAGGCCAGATGTAGTTCAACACCATATCTAAAGCATCTTCATCGCCGCGCAGGTCGTTTTCCAGATAAGTAACTTGCCAATCGTCATTGGTAAAACGCTTGCCCATTTCATACAAGATATAGGCAATATCCTTGATGTCCTGATCCGTATTGCCCGAATAAATGGAAACACTGTGTACTCCGCCAAGCACGTT
>DUUG01000239.1 GCA_012841675.1 Clostridiales bacterium | reverse complement strand
TGTAATTAGGTATTTCCGGTCGGTAATCGGCTGGTCGATGGTATCCAGCGTGGCTCCGCGGTCGGGTGCGGCGGCCTTGAAGTTGGCAACGTCCAGCTGGATTCCGATGGTGTCGAACAACATCTGCGCCAGATCATAAAGCGAAGCGCGAAGGGTTTGATAGCTTTCTTCATGAGGCGTGTTGAGCACATCCAGTGCTTCTTCTATGGCCTTGGCCGTGGATGCTTTTTTCAAAAGCTTGTTGGTTTTAGAAACAAGCCGGTTTTCGAAAATGCGCCGGCGGCGAATCACCGCATCTCCCCTTGCCCGGAACAAGCACATGACAAAACGCCAGTTCTGCATAAGCTCCGGATGTTCCGCCGCAATGGCTTCCCAATGGGAGAGGGTTGCTTCAATAAGCGGGTTTTCCGCCGGGTCGCCGTACCAGTTCTTTTCCAGAGCCAGTATCCCCTCCGCAATCCGCTCCGCATCGGCGCCGGGGAAGAAGAACCGAGCATAATCCTCGAGAATTTCCACCACAGGCGTATCCGGCGCATAGTCCATCCAGCCCCAGACCATCTTGTTGATGTCGTCGTTGCTGCCCTCGGAATACGACACGCCGCCGCAGGTGTAGCGGGAGAACATGCGGTAGACCTCGCGGAACTCCACCGGCCTTGGGTTAATGGATTCGCGCCCCATGGTCGCCGCAAAGGCAAAGTGCCAATCATCCCGCGGGAAATGCACGGGCCATTCACAGCGGACGTTATGGGTTATATCCGGGTAAAGCCGTATGGGATACTGCATGGGAAGCCGCCGGCGCAGAACCTCAATGTCAAAGGCACGGTTCGGGCCGGTGATGACGCCGTTAATCTCCGGCGGAAGGGCTTCCATCTCTTTTATGAATTTTTCTCCCCAATCCCGTATGCGCTTGGGACGCTGGGCCGACGGCCACATCTCCACATTCGGGTGCACTTCTTTTACTTTCCGTGCCGCAGCAATACAGCGCTCAATAAACTCCTCTGCCGGATAATCGCCCGGATCACCGCCGGGCGGGAAAATCACATCCACCCGGGGCAGGCGGCCAAGCAACTCTTTTCGAATTTCGGCGCTTTCCTCCACGGTGGATTCTTCGCAGTTGGGATACCAGATGGAAACATCCAAATCCAACTCATCCGCCAAAGCGGAGCATGTGATAAGCATTTCATCGGCAGGGTATTTCATCAGCTCGTTTACGGCCCTATCGTCCGTCAATGGCGGCATCAGCTCGCACATATTCGAACCGAAGGCCATCATATCGCGGTAATACCGAGCATAATGCTCCGGCGTCCAAGCATCGTATGTATTATTTTTGGGACGGTAGCCAAGCTGATGGCCGCGAATGGGCTTGTCCGGCGAATAACGGCCGGAAGGATCCGTAATCAAGGTGATCTTCCCGTCTATGTAGGTGGTTTTACGCAAAAACATGGAATATCCGTAAATAAACCCGCGGGTTCCTTCTGCCATAATGGTAAGCGACGGCCGTTCTTCCTCTAGCTTGAGTACGAACTCGTCGTTTTCTAAGCTTTCGTCCTGCTCAAAGCAGACAAAGGGCCCGGACTTTAAAGGCTTTTCCGAAATGGACGGCGCAGTCTGCGTACGCAAGGCGATCTCCTCCGCAAAAAGAGCCGCCGCCTTGGCCGCTGCCGGTCCGGCCACCAGACTTAGCTTTGTAAAGTCAAACATGTCCCTCTCCCTTTCCAATGTATTGGTTAAACGATCCGGTTCACTAACTTTCCGATTCCCTCCACCACAACGGCCACTTCATCGCCTTTTTGCATAGGTCCAATGCCGGCCGGCGTACCGGTGGTCACCACGTCACCGGGATGGAGGGTCATGCAGGCGGTGATGAACTCTAAAAGCTCGGCCACGGGCCACATGAGTTTGTCGGTCGTGCTGTCCTGCTTCATCTCACCGTTTAAAAACGTTTGCACTTTTAGGCCCGCAGCCGGATCCACCTCGTCTGTCAAGACCGGCCCTATGGGGCAGAACGTGTCAAACCCCTTGGCCCGAATCCATTGACCGTCCAACTGCTGCAGATCCCGGGCAGTCACATCGTTTAAACAGGTATAGCCCAAAATATATTCCGCCGCATGAGCGGCTTTCACGTGGCGGGCCGTCTTTTTAATAACAAACGCCAGCTCACATTCGTAATCCACGCGATTAGAAATAGAGGGATACTCGATTCCGCCCAGATGGGGGATGATGGAAGTCGTCGGCTTCATAAAAATAATCGGCTTCTCCGGTGCCTGGCCGCCCATTTCCACGGCATGGTCGTAGTAGTTTTTTCCAATGGCGATAACCTTGGTCGCATCGCAGGGCGCTTCCAGCTTGGTTTCGTCAAAGGCAATGACCTCTCCCGTGAAGGCAATTCCGGAATAAGGCGTGCCTTCTATGAGCTTTACCTTCTCCCCTTCCAGCATGCCCCAGTGGGTTTCCCCGTCGTGCCTGATTTTCACAAGTCGCATACGCTTCCTCCCTCTTTTTGTTTGTTATTCCGTAACCCCATCCTTGGCATCGGTTTTCCCTTCCACAAAGTGCAGAATGGTGCGGATAAGCTCAGCTCTGCCAAGTCCCTTCATGGCGGAAAAGACAACGACTTTCTGCGTACGGCCGGAAAGTATTGCTTCAATTTCCGCGGTTCTCTTGGCAAGTTCCGTTTTTCCAAGCTTATCTGCCTTGTTGGCAACCACCACAAACGGAATTTGGAGCTGTTCAAAATAATTTACCATGGTCATATCCAACTCCGTCGGTCCGTGGCGAATGTCTATAACCAAGACGCCTAGCCGACGGCTGGACGGAATTTGCAGAAATGCATTGATAAGCTCCGCCCAACGCTCTTGCTCGGCTTTTTCCCGCCGGGCATAGCCGTATCCCGGAAGGTCTACAAGATACAGCTTTCCATCCACGTCAAAATAATTGACGTGGATGGTTTTGCCCGGGGTGTTGCCCACACGGGCCATATTCCGTCGGTTGAGAAATGCGTTCAAAACCGAAGATTTCCCAACGTTCGACCGCCCGGCAAATATAACCTCCGGACGATCGGCCTTCAGAAGCGCGCCAACGTTGGCAGCGGATTTTATGAATTCAGTATTGTGTAGATTCACAGATTTAACTCCTCTTTTGGTACGCCCTGACAGCAAAGGGGCTTCTTGGCTCTGCAGGAATTGGCTCACCGCTAACGGTAGGGACAGCCAGCGGCTCTACTTCCTCGTCGGAACGCTCTTCCTGTTCCGTCACAGGTGCCGGCAGAAGGGCAATTTCAAAAACCTCGCCGATATTCGATACCGGGGAAAAGGAAAGGGCCTCCCGGACGGTGGGATCAATATCCTGCAAGTCAACTTCGTTATCTGCCGGAATAATGACCTGTTGAATTCCGGCACGGTATGCCGCCATGGTTTTTTCCTTCATTCCTCCTATGGGAAGCACCCGTCCCCGGAGGGAAATTTCTCCTGTCATGGCTACATCGTAGCGGGCAGGCCGCCCCGACAGGGCCGATAGAATCGCCGTCGCAATGGTAATGCCGGCGGAGGGGCCGTCCTTGGGGATGGCGCCTTCCGGGAAATGGACGTGAATATCCAACTCCTTGTAGAAGTTTTCGGAAAGATGCAGCTCCTTGGCATGGACGCGCAGGTAGGAAATGGCCGCCCGGGCCGATTCCTTCATAACACTGCCCAAATTGCCCGTAAGCTCTATTTTCCCGCTGCCGGGCATGACATTGACCTCGGCTTCGAGAATTTCTCCGCCGCTTTGAGTCCATGCCAAACCGTTGACCACGCCGACCTGGTGCATTTTGTCCAGGTGCTCCGGCTTATAACGCCGATTTCCCAGCACTTCATGGAGATCCTTCGGCGTAAGCGTAATTCTCTGGACCTCGCCGGAGGCTATCTTCCGAGCCGCCTTCCGGCAGCAGGAGGCCAGCGTTCTTTCCAGGGTGCGAACGCCCGGTTCGCGGGTATACCCTTCGATGATGGCACGCAGCCCATCATCGGTAATGCGGAACTGTGCTCTCTTTAGACCATGCAGCTTTAGTTGCTTGGGCAAAAGGTGCTTTTTGGCAATCTGCACCTTTTCCTCCCGCGTGTAGCTGGAAAGCTCAATGACTTCCATCCGGTCGAGCAATGGCCGCGGAATCGTTGATGTTGTGTTGGCGGTGGTAATAAACAGAACTTCGGATAGGTCAAAGGGCACTTCCAAATAGTGATCGCGGAAGGAGTGGTTCTGCTCTGCGTCAAGCACCTCCAGCAAAGCCGCCGACGGGTCGCCCTTGTAATCGGCGCCCAGTTTGTCCACCTCGTCCAGCAGCAAAACGGCGTTTTTCGCGCCTGCCTGCACAAGCGCCGTCATAATCCGACCCGGCATGGCACCAATATACGTCTTACGGTGACCGCGGATGTCGGCCTCGTCGCGAACGCCGCCTAGCGATACCCGGGCAATCTTGCGCCCCATGGC
>DUUG01000238.1 GCA_012841675.1 Clostridiales bacterium | reverse complement strand
GTTGGATTTAGTAAGCCGCCGGTTTCCCCGCCAACTTGCCTATTTGAACCTATACCCCAACTATGCCAGTTCCACTCAATTAGGCTCCAATACCTACGTAGAGCATATCGAAGCCTATGTAGAACACGTGGATACGGATTACATCAGCTATGACCACTATATGTACGCCAATCGCAACTCTAGGTTCCTGTCGAATCTACAAATCGTAGCCGACGCCTGCCAAGAAACCGGCCGCGACCTTTGGATCGTGTTGGAGGTAAGCAACACTTCACGACTTTTAAACCGGGGCGAAATGAGCGTACAGGCATACGGCGCCCTCTCCTACGGCACAAGGCTCATCAACTGGGCCTGCTGGACGGCGGGCTGGTTTGAGCCTGACCTGCAAATCGTAGACAGCAACGACAACTACACACCCATGTACGACCACCTCAAATCGGTGAACCACGAGATTCAGCGATTTGCCGACGAATACATGCAGTTTGAACGCATCGCCACCTTTGCGCTGGGCGAGCTGAGTGGCCAGTTTTTTGACTCTGCCGCATTGCCTCCCATGTCCTGGGAAGGGCAAAACGTATTCACATCCCTTTCCATCGACCGCAACGGCGCGGCTTCCATCGGGTATTTTGAAAAGAAGGACGGCAGCGAATACGCCCTTCTTGTGGCCAACGGCACCGACATTCGCGGCAACGAAGGAGAAAACACGTTTTCCTTCCGTGTGCCCTATGCCCTTTCCGTCACCGCCACCATTAACGGCGAAAAAACCACGCTAACCCCCGATGAAAACGGCGTCTATTCGGTGACGATTCCCTTCTGCGGCGGAAGCTTTATTACCGCCACCAGAGACGAAGCGGCGGCTTTCCGGGCCGAGGCGGCTATGACTGCCTCGGCCGCACCCAAGTCCAAAGTAGTGTTGAACGCTTCGTCCCTCGGATTCGGCTTACACACCGACAACGGCGCCGAAAAGGCGGAGGAGCTGGCAGAGCTGGGTGTCGAGTTTGTTGTTGGGCAGGCGGCAAACGGCGCCGTTGCTGCCTTAGCGGACAAGGGCATCGGCGTTTTTGCTACAGACCCATATTTCCGCGGTGCTTTGGAGAAAACCTTAGGCATATCCACTTCGTCTCCACTATCCTATTCCGATTTTAATGCCATGGCCCGTTATCTGGAGGACAAACCGGGGTGGATCGTTGCCAAAGGCACCATTTCCAACATTTCCAGACAGACAGAAGTTGCGCCCAACGGTATTTTTGCCATACAGCCGACCTTTATCAAGCGAAGCGGCCCGGCCCTATCCGTAGATTACGCTTACCTTGGCGCATTGGCCAACGCCGCCCATTATAGCGCGGCAAATGACAAGGTGCTCTGGCACGTCATCGAAACGCGGGAAATTCCCACCCAAGCCATCGGAGCGCCGACCGCCAAACAGCTTGCATGGCAAATCGATTCGGCCTTTACCTTCGGTGCGAAAAAGGTGATTTTCTCCTCCTTCGAGGCGCTGGCCGACGATTCGGACTTGCTGGCCGCGGCCAAAGCGAGCATAGAGCATTGGAAAGCATTGGCACCCGTCTACAACTCCTATACATACCAGCACGCTTACGCCGCCGAAACATCCATATTTTCGGCCAAACTGCCCCTTTCTGATTTGGAAGTGTCTCTCGCCTCTGTCCCGGCCATACAATCCCTGTCTGCCGACGGACCGGTCGTGTTTGGCCTGTTTACCAAAGAGAACGGTACGGCCCTGATGCTTCTGCCGGGCGATCCGGAGGCGGTTTTGGAAGAAAACTTCGCCACAGTGACCGCCACCATTACTTTAAGCGACCCTGCCAAAAAGGTAACGGCGTATATAGACGGCAAGCCTACCGTGCTTCCCGTTAAAAACGGCGCTGTCCAGATTGCAATGGCCGGGCCTATGGGCATTTTCATTACCATTGATTAAAACTTTAACCAAAACGGCGCGGCTTTTGCCGCGCCGTTTTTTTACCTTATTTGCAGAACACGTGATTGCCAATGCGAAGGAAGATGGGCTTTGCAAGCATCCATTTGCTCGTTGCTTTTGCCGGGGCGTAATAGAACAAACAGCCGTTGGTCGGGTCGGATCCGTTGTAAGCCTCAATAGCTGCCCGCCGGCAGGAGTCGGGTATGCTCGTAGACTGGAACTGCCCGTCATCCACAGCCGTGAAAGCGCCCTTCTGGAACAGAACGCCGGACAGGGTATTGGGGAACGAGGGGCTCTTAATGCGGTTCATGATAACCGCCCCAATGGCCACCTGCCCAAGGTATGGCTCGCCCCTTCCCTCTGCGGCAATCATGCGGGCTAAAAGCTCAATGTCTTTTTGATAGCTGCTGGATCCGCTGCCGGTTCCGGAGGCGGGCTGGATGCCGAGAGCCGCATACGTTTTGGGGCCGACAATGCCGTCTACCGCCAATTTGTTCCGCCTTTGGAAGAACCGCACGGCTTCTTCGGTTTGGGCGCCGAAGATCCCGTCCACCGCGCCCTTATAATATCCCCAGTTTTTCAGACGCTGCTGTACCTGTTTTACGGTTTCCCCGCGGCTTCCCCTCCGAAGTACCGCCGCCTCTGCCGGCGGAAGCAGAAAAAGAAAAAACATCATGAGTGCCGCAAACGCGGCCGTTGTTTTTATCACATATGGTGTGCGTTTTTTGGGAGTTTCCATACAAAGCTCCTTCCGTGTTTTCGTGTTTTCCTTGGATAGTATGATAAGAATGGGAAGAGCTTATGCATAAAATTGTCAAAAGACTTAGGTTATTCCCTAAAATTCTCCTCTAAAAGATGTTTCTGCTGTTTCTTTCTCCTTACGCAGTCTTTTCAAATAAAAAAGAAAGCATCCTTAGGATGCTCTCTTTTTGTTCGGGGTTGCCCGGGCACAGGAATTTGGCAAAATTTACTTCCGTTTGCCGTGGTCTCCGTGTCCTTTGTCAGAAGGGAAGAACTCATCCGCGGGGAACTTGAACTGGTCGAACAGATCGCAGGGATCGTCAGACTGAGCGGGGCATTCCTTCTCGGGGATGCAATAATCGTAGGAAGGAATGAGCAGCTGGGTATCGCGCTCCAGACGAATGATGGAGAACTGACCCAGTGTGACATACAGACGACGGCTTCCCTCGCCTGGCGTCAGCGGGCTGTTAAACGAGTTGCCAAGCACTTCCGGAACTTCCGAGTAGCCGCTTCCGCAGTAGCGCTCGCAGCCGCAGAAATGATCGTGGGGTTCCACAACGCGGACGCCCAGAACTACCGGGTCAACCAATTCAACGGTTGCAATAGGCAGGTTCGTGGACGGGCGAAGCTGACGGTCATCGTCGCTTCTGAGAAGCATTTGGGAAGAGAAGCTTCTCGTTTTGCCTTCGCCGCCGAACAGAACAACGCGCTTGTCAAAGGTAGCCAGGCCCTCAATGTCGACCGGCCGGCCAACACCGCAGAATGCCTCCGCCGTAATCCGATAGAAGTATTTTACATCTACCGTATAGTAACCATCGTTAAAAGGAACAGGCTCAATATCTAAATATGTCCAAAGCACATGGGCAGACTTTGGTTTAATATTGATCGCTCGGTCTACAATGGCCTGGCTCTCACACGTTAGGTACACGCGAAGGTCCTCTAGACAATCTTTGCTGCGGCATGCATCATACACCTTTTTTGTATGGATGCAAACGGCATCTTTAGTATTATTTCCCGAACCCGGGCCACAACCGCCTAACATTCTGTTATCCGGCATTATAATCCTCCTTGCCTGATAGTTGAAGATTGCTGTCTTCAATATTATTGTATTCAAGGAGGTCTTTTGTGTGCATTTTTGGCCGTTCCATTCGGAATTTTCATGTTCAAACGTAAAAAACAAAGCAGACAAAGTCTCATCCACCAAGCCAGCCAAAGGGCGGGCTTCAGTTTATCAAACTTTATCTGCTTTTCTTGTCTTTGGTTAAATTTCCTGTCCCATGAGGGCAAGGGCTGCGGCAGCGGCCTGTTGTTCGGCCTCTTTTTTGCTTTTTCCCACGCCAACCGCCACGGGATTGGAATTTAAATACAGGGTTACTTGGAACCTTTTATCATGATCGGGCCCGGCCTCCCCCGTAAGCACATAGGAAAGCGTTTCCTGCTTGCTTTTCTGAACAATCTCCTGGAGGGTGGTTTTGTAGTCTTTGAAGCCCTGGCCGGTTTTCAGCCGCTCTGTCTTTCGTTCGAGAAAGGGGATCACAAAGCTTCGAACCACCTTTTCTCCGCCGTCTAAGTACAAAGCAGCAATCAGCGCTTCCATGGCATCTGCCAAAATGGAGGGGCGCTGGCGGCCGCCGTTGGCATCCTCTCCCTTTCCTAGGAGCATGGCTCCGCCCAGGCCGATTTGCTCTGCCAGTGTGTATAGCGATTGCTCGCAAACCAATGCTGCTCGCGTTTTTGTAAGTTCACCTTCGGGGAGATGGGGGAAATGGGTAAATAAATACTCCGCAGTGAGCATATTGAGGATGGCGTCGCCTAGAAATTCAAGCCGTTCGTTACACGGCATCCCCTTCGCTCGGCTTTCGTTGGCAAAGGAGCTATGGGTCAGCGCCATGACAAGAAGCTGTGGATCGCGAAACGTATACGACAGCTTCCGGCAAAGCGCCGCCCCAGCCGCACCGGTCTCCGGCGCGGTGGTGCGTTCTATCGTCATGGGTTATACAAGGTTGGAAATGAAGGCAACGGCGTCACCGACGGTTTCGATGTTGTTTACCGCGTCTTCCTCAATTTCCCCGATGTCAAACTCTTCTTCCAACGCCATTATAACTTCTACCATATCCAGCGAATCTGCATTGAGATCCTCTTTAAACGATGTGTCCAGCGTAATCGTATCCTCATCTACGCCAAACTGATCGGAAATAATGGATCGTACTTTTTCGAAAACCATACATGAAAATCCTTTCTAAAATCCTCGATTTGATAGCTTTTCGGAAACCGCCCTTTGGGGGTTTCCGAAAGACATATTGATGATAGAAACTTTTATTCCGTTTGTCAAGAGAGAAATTGTATTTTAGTTGCCGTTGCACCAAGCACGGCTTAATCTGTGGTTTTGATAGCAGCAATATTTTGTTCAATTGCCGAAATTATCTCGCCTTTGGCATAGGCAATTGCCTGTGCGATAGCACTTTGCATGGTTTCCGCGTCGGCGGAACCGTGTGCTTTGATAACCGGCGCAGCAATACCCACCAGCGGAGAGCCGCCCACCTTGCGGTAGTTCATCTTCTCCTTCAGTTTCGAAAGACTTTTTTTGGCAAGTAATGCGCCCAGTTTTGAACGATAACTCGACAAAAGAGCCGTTTTCACCTCCTGCAGGAAGAAAAGCGCCGTTCCTTCAATGCTTTTTAAAAGCACATTGCCGGAAAAACCGTCTGCCACGATGACATCCACCTGGCCGGACAAAACATCCCGGCCTTCGATGTTGCCAATAAAGCGCAGAATGCCCTGCTCGTCGGCCTTTTTCAAAAGGTCAAAGGCCGCCAAACGCAGAGAGTCGCCCTTCGTATCCTCCGTTCCGACGTTTAAAAGTCCCACGGAAGGAATTTCCTTGTGCATCAGCTTTTGTGCGTAAAAATGGCCGATGATTCCAAACTGGAGGAGATATTCCGGCGTGCATTCCACATTGGCGCCGCAGTCAATAAGCAATGCGCCGGTGCCCGTTGTGGTAGGCAATATCGGGGCCAGCGCCGCCCGGCGCACACCCCGGATTCGCTTGACGTACAGCGTTGCCGCCGTAATCAAAGCGCCCGTGTTGCCGGCGGAAACTACGGCGTCGCCTTTGCCCTCGGCAAGCAGACGCAAAGCCTGTACCATGGAGCTGTCGGCCTTGGTGGTCCGCACAGCGTAATGATCGTCCTCCATGGTGACGAAAGAAGGCGCGTTCCAAACGGAAACGCTTGCCGGTGCGTTTTTCAGCACAGGTTCCAGCGCCTGCTCATCTCCTACCAAAAGGATTTCCACCCCATAAGCAGTTGCAGCATGTAAAGCCCCCTGTGCCAGCGTCGTACAGGGACTGTCGCCACCCATTACGTCAACAATAATCTTCATAAGCACCAACGTTTCTTTGGTCGGATTTCCCGAAGCCGCCGCCATTTCGCAACGCACAGCTCCGGAAGCGACAAGAGTTGCTCCCCTAGCCGATATTCATTATACTCTATTTTCATGGAAAATAACAGCAATTTAGTATATTTCTTATAAATTTTAGCCCTGCTGCGTGGCAAAATCGCTGGCGGAAACCTCCGCAAGGGCCCGCTTTACAATGGCATCTATCCGCGCTTTTTTGCCCTTTGCTTGGATGCCCTCCCCGTTGATGATGCCGAAATTGATGTTCATGGGCTGAAAATCCCGCACGGAGGGGTTGGAAATATACGAAGCAAGGGCACCGGTGGCCGTTTGGTTGGAAAGGGGCTTGGGCAGCTCTCCCGTTGTCAGGGATATGGCAAGAGCCGTCCCGGCATATAAGCCCGACGCCGTCGATTCCACATACCCTTCTACGCCGGTCATCTGTCCGGCAAAGAGAAGCCTTTTGTCTTTTTTCGCCCGGTAAAATGGATCTAGGAGCCTTGGCGAATCGATAAAGGTGTTCCGGTGCATTACGCCATACCGCAAAAATTCGGCATTTTCCAGCCCGGGAATCATGGAGAAAACCCGTTTTTGCTCGGGAAATTTCAAATGGGTCTGGAAACCCACCATGTTGTACACGCTACCGGCGGCATTGTCCTTCCGAAGCTGCACAACCGCATACGGGCGGCGGCCTGTGCGCGGATCCACCAGTCCAACGGGCTTCATAGGCCCAAACCGGAGGGCATCCTCGCCCCTTTTTGCCATGGCCTCCACGGGCATACAGCCTTCGAACACCTTGCTATCCTCAAAGCCGTGAACGGGCGCTTCCTCTGCGGCGCAGAGGGCTTCCCAGAAGGCCATATACTCGTCCTTTTCCATGGGGCAGTTGATATAATCCCCGCCCTCTTTTTCATAGCGGGAGGCAACAAACGCCTTTTCCATATCAATACTTTCGTACGCGATTAAAGGAGCAGCCGCATCGTAAAAGGAAAGGGGCTCGCCGCCAAAGTATTCGTTCATATGCTGTGCCAGCGCACCGTCGGTAAGCGGGCCCGTGGCGATTATCACCGGCCCCTCGGAGGGCCAGCCATCCGCCCGCTCTGTTACCACTTCAATAAGCGGATGCTCCTTGATTTTGCGGGTGATATAGTCGGAAAACTCCGTCCGATCCACCGCTAAAGCGCCGCCTGCCTCCACCTTAGTGGCATCGGCGGCTTCCAGCACCAAGCTTCCCATAAGCCGAAGCTCTTCTTTTAACAGCCCCACCGCATTGTGCAACTGATTGCTGCGCAGGGAATTGGAGCAGACAAGCTCGGCAAATCCATCATAGGAATGGGCCGGGCTTTTTTCCAAGGGCTTCATTTCCACCAATCGCACAGGAATCCCCCGCCGGGCGCACTGCCATGCGGCTTCGCTTCCGGCCAGCCCTGCGCCGATTACCGTCACCCTGGTCATTAGGCTCTCTCCTGTTCGTCGGGCACACCGCTTTCCGTCTGTTTGGCGC
>DUUG01000237.1 GCA_012841675.1 Clostridiales bacterium | reverse complement strand
GGCGTATGCTCCATGCAGTTTTTCAGAATGTTGCCAACAGCTTCCGCCGACCACAGCAGATCGCCGCAAAACGCGGGATTTGCTCCCATGGTAACATCCAACTGCTGGTTGCGGACTTCCATGGAAACTGCCAAGGGGGCTGCCGCCTTTTCCACAAGCTCAGACACCATAACCTGGTCGTTTCGAAAGCTGACCATGCCGGCATCCAGCTTAGAAAGCTTCAAAAGCGCCTCAATAAGCCAGCTAATCCGGTCTAACAGCGTATTTAGCTCGGAAAGCTCGTCCCGCCTGCTTCCGGGCCGCCCCGGTTCCTCCAAAAGGGAAGCTAGCAGCCTGACGGAGGTAAGCGGTGTTCGAAGCTGATGAGAAATATCGGCAATGGCGTCGGACAGACGCTCTTTTTCGCCGCTGAGCCGTTCGGCTTGCTCCCGAAGGCGAACGGTCATCTTGGCCACTTCACTTTGGAGAATGCTCAGCTCGCCCTCTTTGTATCTCTCCAGACGCAACGTGTCGTTTCCGTGCAGAATGGCACTAATTTCATCGGCCATGTCCGCAAGCAGACGGTAGCGGCGGTAGGTAAGGTATACATAAAATAAAGCCGCGCCCGTTGCAACGCCAAACAAAGCCCACCCCTGCCAACATTGCGCCGAAAGGGCGAGAAGCAATGACGATGCCAAGGTGACCCAGAAAACAAGCAAAGATGCTTGCATCCCTATGTTTCGAAAGGGCCGCTTCATGGCTCGTCCACCCGGTATCCAACTCCCCGCACGGTTTTAATAAGCTTTGGATTCTGCGGGTCGTCTTCGATTTTCTCACGCAGGCGCTTGATATACACAGTTACGGTATTGTCGGTGACAAACTCCCCCGCCACATCCCAAATCTCATCCATAATCCGCGACCGGGGCAAAACGGTGCCTTTGTTGGAAAATAGCAGAAGTAAAATTCTATATTCCAGCGCCGAAAGAAACACCTCGGCCCCGTTTTTATAAACTAGGCCCCTTGCGGCATGGATTGTAATATTGCCTGCCGTAAACAAAGACGGCGCGTTGTTCCACCGGCGCAAAACGCTTTTCATGCGGGAAACCAGCTCTCTTGGGCGGAAAGGCTTTCCTATGTAATCGTCTGCGCCCATATCCAGCCCGGAAACAACGCTGTATTCATCGCCGGAGGCCGTTAAGAAGATAACCGGAATATCTGTGTTGGCCTTGGCGTAGGCGCAAACGGCAAACCCGTTTCCCTCTGCCAGCCCAATGTCCACCAAAAGCAAATCATACGTTTTTTCCGAAAGAAGGGATATGGCCTTTTGCTGCCCATCTACGGATTCCACGGCAAAGCCGGACTGCCGCAAAAATTCCGTTAAATGGGCCACAATGGCGGCATCGTCTTCCACTAATAATACGCGCGTCATGGCCGCACCTGCTTTCCAAGAGTTATCTCCACCGCGGAACGAAGGGGAAGCCTTATCCCTTCCAAACAGAAGGTATGCACACTCGTTTGGCCCACCGACGGGATGGAAACGCAACCGGAAGGTACTTTGCCGGAAGTCGCAATCAAAACCGTCGGCCCATCGGCGCTTCCGATAATGCCCAAAGGCACAGCAGATGCCTTTGGCTTAAAAGCTGGCTTGTTTTTTTCCCTTGGCAAAGTGACCGATGACTGAAATTGCAGCTTAGCCCCTTTGGGAAGCGGAGGTGTCACTTCATACTCCGCCGTAAGCGCCGTCATCTGTGGCGTATAGGGTGTTGGAGACAGGGTTTCTTCTTTTGTATTAAAAAGCTGCAGCGTATGCTTTTTTTTCGTAAGCGGATGTACAAAGGCAAGCGGAGGAATTGGCTTACCTGCTTCGGCCGTAATCTGCTTTTGTAGGGGGAGGAAACGAGTCGTTGGGGAAAGCGACAAGGTTAACCCCTTTATTTTCCGCGGCAGCAGCACAGGCTGCCACGGCTTTAAGAAGGAGGGCAGAGCATTTGCCAACCGCTTTTTCTGCCTATGGGTATAGGTAAGATACACCCGCTGGCAGGCAAAAAACGGCTGATTTGCCAAAAGTCCCGGATATGCCCGGCGCAAAACAGGCGTTTCCGGCCGCACCTCCCAAGGAACGGAGCGGAAAAACGAATAGGAAAGCCCATCCTCACAAACCCGCCCCATAAGGCTTACTTTCTGAAGCGGCAGCGGAGCAAGGGGATGGTTCGGCTCGTCGTTTTGCGGCATATCCGCCAAGGAGGGGTTTTTCTTATAGTAAGCACACACCTTCTTTGCATCGGCCAGAAGGAGAATATCCATAACCAGACCGTTGGCAAAATGATAGAGATACGGAACAAAACAGCGCATCCCCCCGTAGGAAAAGCGCCAACCTGCCCATTGAGAACGCCCGGGCAGTCCCGTGCCTTTGGAAAGAAAATCACCATCGAAATACACCTGCATCGCTCTGCCTCCTCGCTGTATCCTCGACTTGTATGGCTGTATTATATCACATAGGACAGTCGTGTGCAATCACAATGTTAGAGAAAGTTACTCAATTGACTTTTAAAATCCTGTGTGCTATCCTAAGGAAAGAATAGGGCTTTTTTATGCGGAAAATGAAAGGATGAGCTATGATGAAGTATGGAACCTTTACCCTCTCCGTTTACATCACAGTGTCCGACATGCACTCATTGTTCGATTCGCCCGGCAACGCCGAAGAACGCTTTGCTTTCTTCGAAAAACACCTGCGCGTGGGCAAGGTTTATTTAGAGGCCTTCCGCGCCGATACCACGCCCAAACCTTTACTGGACAAGGCCAAAGCCTTTTTCGCCGCCAAAAACATAGCCTTTGCCACGGGCATTATGCCTGTTACCCGGTCCAAGAACGTCGGCGGCATGTTCTGCTTTTCCGACCCGAAAACCGCCGACGAGTTCGACGCAGTCTTTACCTATATGGCAGAAAACTTCGATGAAATAATGATCGACGATTCCCTTGCCACCAACTGCACCTGCGATTTATGCCGAGAAGCCAAGGGGGATGCGGATTGGTCCGATTTCCGTCGCGCACAGCTTACCAAATTCTGCAAAGAACATATCATTGCCCCCGCGAAGAAAGCAAATCCCCATGTAAAGCTCACTTTGAAATACCCCACATGGCACGAATCCTTCCAGCGGCTTGGCTATGACACGGAACACCAGCCCCCGCTGTTTGACGAAACCTATTCCGGCACAGAAACGCGCCATACATCCTATTCTCTGTTCCGCAATCCGCGCTATACCTCTTATTCTCTGCTCCGGTACCTGCAAAGCCTTCCTCCCCACAACAACCGCGGCGCTTGGTTTGACAATATTCAATGCGGAGGAAGCGTTGATATTTATTTAGAACAGGCCGAGCTTACGTTGATGGCCGCTCCCCAGGAGGTAACGCTTTTCTGCTTTGGTATCCTGGAAAACAAAAAGGAAATCGGCGCCCTGGGCATTTTGCTTGACCAGCTTGACGATTCCCTTTCTAAATTAGATGCGCCCACGGGGCTTCCCGTGTACCTTCCCTTCCATTCCACCGGGGAAGACCATGTGTTCGACTTTCTTGGCATGTGCGGCGTGCCGGCAGACCCTTGCGCTGTGTATCCCGAAGAAGCGCCCATGGTGCTTCTGACCGCTGCTTCCGCCAAAGACCCTGCCCTCTATGACAAGGTAAAAGCCCATTTGGAAAAAGGCGGCGATGTGTGCCTGACCGCCGGGTGCTTAGAGGCATTGCAGGATAAGGGCTTTGCCGAGTTTACCGGCATCCGTGCTACCAACCGCAGCCAACTAGGCTCTGAATTCGGCGGTTTTGATACGGGCTGGTCTGACGATGTGGCCTATTACCACGCCGCAAGGGAGATTTCCCTTCCCGTCATGGACTGGATGACCAACGAGGTCGTATTTAAGGCCATGCAAATGCGCGAATCTATGCCCAATATTTTGCTTGCCTTCTGCCGGTATGCCAACGGCCGCATCTTTGTGCTAAACGTTCCCGACAGCTTTTCGGATTATATGGAAATCCCCGGCCCGGTGTTAAGTTATGTGCGCAAAAACTTGTCCGTGGGGCTTCCCTGCTGGCTGGAAGGAGATGCCAACATTGCCTTCTTCCCGCGGAAGGGTAATTCCGTCGCCCTTCGCTCGTTTATGGACCACGGCTCGGTGGCCCATTTACACGTAAAGGGCAGCGCCGGCCCCTTAGTATGCACGCTGACGGGGCGGAAAATCCCGCCGCTTTATGAGCAAAACGGGGAAACTGTGTATCGGCTCGTGGTAAAACCTAATGCGCTGGGGATCTACACTTGGCAAAATACGTGAGGAATGAAAAAATGCCCCTTGTCCGAAGGATATTAAAACCCTTACTCTGCATTGTATTTATAACGCTTCTCGCCGGCTGCCAGCTTCTTAACACGGCGAAAGACGAAGAAGTCTTTTCCGTGGCGTTTGTCTCGGAGCAAGGCCTTTCCCTGTACCAACGAGGAAGCGAACCGACCCTTCTCTGGGAAGGGAAAAATCTCCATCGGCCTTGCTTTTCCCAAGACGGGCAGTATATTTTTTTCAACGAAAGCAGCGATTTATTTTGCTACTCTCTGGCGGAAGGCAAGCGCGTGCTGGCCGCCAAAAACGCTAAAGCCATGGGTTTCGACAGCAAGGGACGTTTGCTCTCTCTTTCTCCCAGCAAAGCGGCGGCGTATGACCCATCCACGGGGGAAAGCGAAGTGCTTTACACCCCTCCGAATGAACATCATCTGGCCGCATACCTTCCCTCGCCGGACGAAATGCGCGTTGCTTATACCATTTACCGGGAAGATGCCGGCCAGAAAATTCCAAAGGGATTTTTTGTTACCATCCCCGGTTCGGAAGAGCTGCTTAGTTTTTCCGCCGAGGAAATTAGCGGCAAACGGCTGTACCTTCCCATCCCGCTGGCCTGGGCCACAGACGGCAGCGCCCTTTTAGTGGCCGCCGGGCCGGGAACAGGCGGGCCTGCCTC
>DUUG01000236.1 GCA_012841675.1 Clostridiales bacterium | reverse complement strand
CATACTCGCGATAAAGGGATTAAAATAGAAGTCTTCCTGGGTCTGGTAAAACTCGTTGGACGTCACCGGCACGATAATACTGAACGGAGAGCGGTCAACCAAAATCGCCACTCTTCCTTCAAGAAGAGCGGCCGCCACTTTGTCCGGTCTTTCGGTCTCATGGACCAGCGGAAATATGGTCAACCGCCGGTCACTGATGAGTTCAGCCAGATAATTACTTTCTAAAATACCATCAATTTCTATCTGTTCAAGGCGTTTATAAACTTCCTCGACAATATCGGGATTGGCAACATCGTTAAGGTAAACTACGGCAATTTCTGTTTTTGTTCTTTCCCCAACCAGCTTTTTTTTCAACCTGAAATTAGGGTCCTTGATATAGCGCCTGATTAAACCAATATTATCCGTAATTGTCTCGGTAAAGCCTTCCCGGGGCCCCTTGATTACCTTCTCGGTAGGGGGTTCTTCTATCGGGCGGCGGGGAACCCCTTGTAAGGGCAAGGCCATAACAACCCGGGCGCCGGCCGGCAAAAGAAGAACATCCCCGGCTAACAACCTCTCCACCGCCTGGTGGAGATCGGTTATCGCCAAGACTTTGGGAAATGTAAGTATTTTTTTAAGGGCGCCGGCGTCAAAAGGATCTTTTATCTCCCCCAGCCTCTGGTTTAAAGGTTCAATAACCTGCCGGCCCAGAAGGTCGCTGTCAACCAGGGTCTCAAAATAGAGAATAACAGCGGCTGTTTTCTCCCCGTCATCAAGCCGCCGCCAAAAAAGATCGGCCGGATCACCCAAGGCTTTTTTAATATCTTTTAGATTCTCGTCGGGATCATTCGCCGGCTCTCTGTGCTCAATAGCAGTTGCGCGCTTCTTTTGTAAAGGGACAAACCGGTGGGGCGCATGAAAAAAACGACGAAAAAACATCTTTTCCTCCCGGTAAAATAGGCATTACTATCAGTACTATTCATAGATTAACCAACAACCCTCAATTAATACATGGTACGGATGCTTCCATTCTAGCGGTAGCTAGGGTCAGCGACTACTATCATTTTAATGCCTGTAAACATTAAGCAGCTTTTTGTTTGTATGCGCGCATCGCAAATAGATATGCTACAATTAGTATCCCAAAGCACCACGCAAGCGCAACCCAAATATCATTTCCGACAGATTGTCCCGATAGAAGCACGCGGATGGATTCCACTATTGAAGTCACCGGCTGATTTTCGGTAAAGGCGCGAACAACCCGCGGCATCGATTTGGTTGGCACAAAGGATGAGCTGATAAACGGCAGGAAAATAAGCGGATAGGAAAACGCGCTCACCCCGTCTATCGATTTTGCGGACAGTCCTGCAATCACCGCAAGCCATGTCAGGACCAGCGTAAACAGTGCGAGTATACCGGCCACGGCAAGCCATGGCAATACTCCTGCCGACGAGCGGAAGCCCATAAAGAGCGCTACGAGAATGATTACAACGATCGAAATCGCATTTGATACTAGTGAGGTCAGGACATGCCCCCAAAGTGCAGCCGAACGCGCAATCGGCATGGAATGGAACCGCTCAAATATACCACTTTGCATGTCAATAAACAACCGGTAAGCAGTATAGGCTATGCCGCTTGCAATAGCAATCAATAGTATACCAGGCAAAAGGTAATTTACATAGTTATCCATGCCAGTATGAATGGCGCCGCCGAACACATAGACGAATAGCAGCATCATTGCGATAGGCATGATAGCCACCGTGATGATGGTGTCCATGCTGCGAAAAACATGGCGCATTGAACGACCAAGCATGACGCTCATGTCGCTGAAAAAGTGTTTCTTTACGGTTTCCATTTATTTTTCCCCCTTCTTGTCGATGATTGCGAGGAATATCTCCTCCAATGTTGGTTGCTTTTCTACATATTCCATCTTCGCGGGCGGGAACAGCTTTTTCAGTTCCGCGAGAGTGCCATTGGCAATAATTCTACCTTCATGCAGAATGGAAATCCTGTCGGCAAGCTGCTCGGCTTCCTCCAAATATTGCGTGGTCAGGAATACCGTCGTCCCATTGTTGGCAAGTTCTTTGACAGTCTTCCAAACCTCAATGCGTCCTTCGGGGTCAAGCCCGGTGGTCGGCTCGTCGAGAAAGATAAGCTCTGGTTTTCCCACAAGACTCATGGCGATGTCGAGTCTGCGGCGCATACCCCCCGAATAGGTGGAAACTCTGCGGTCGGAGGCGCCGGTCAAGCCAAGGCGGTTCAGTAAATCATCCGCGACCTGATGCGGATATGTGAGGTGTCGCAGCTTTGCAATCATGATCAAATTTTCCCGCCCGGTCAATATTTCGTCCACGGCGGCAAATTGCCCGGTAAGGCTGATCGACTGCCGTACATGGTCGGGCTTTGACGCGACATCAAATCCGTTTACGACGGCGGCGCCTCCGTCCTGTTTAAGCAATGTGGTGAGAATTTTAACAATCGTCGTCTTGCCCGCGCCGTTAGAGCCGAGTAGGGCAAAAATTTCACCTCGCTTCACTTCAAAATCGACGCCCTTTAGGACTTCTGCGTCCTTGAAAGACTTTCGCAGATCTTTCACTTCAATTGCGTTTTCCATCCCGATATCCCCGCTTTACTTTGTTTTATCTGTAACCTTTTTCATGGCCTTGTTAACTTCTTGGCCTACAGATTCTTGACAGATATCAGCGTAAGTCTTTGAATCTTTAATTAAATCATCGCAGAAAGCCGCTACGTCACTGCCCGTCACTTCGAGCACGCCTTTCTCCAGGGCTGCGCCCTCTTCAAAAAGATCAACAATTCCCGAGAGCAAACCCGTCCCGGTGGCTAGCTCAACAGGACCGACCTTAAAGAGATATTTTTGAATCTCTTTATAAACAATCTGATAATCTTGGGGGAGCGCTTTGACACGCGCCACATGCGCCCGCCACTCTTTTTTACCTTCGATGATATCTTGTATTCTCATTTTATCCTCCCTCTATGATCTTCATTTTTCTCCTAAATTCTCACTTATTCACAATATTTCATTTATTAGAAATGAGTCTTTATGGGTAATATAAACAGGCAT
Source organism: Clostridiales bacterium (assembly GCA_012841675.1). Lineage (GTDB taxonomy): Bacteria > Bacillota > Clostridia > Oscillospirales > QAMX01 > DUUG01. The sequence goes on along the minus strand of DUUG01000236.1, from coordinate 41 downwards.
TCAATTATTTGGAAGTGCATGTGTATGCCGGTCGCAACCAT
>DUUG01000235.1 GCA_012841675.1 Clostridiales bacterium | reverse complement strand
TTCGCTCCAGCCCATTTTTACACAAGCCCCAGTAGTCTAACTGTACTTGCCACGACAAAACAAAGCAACATGCCTATAACAGTAGGAAGCAAAAACGATACCAGCGTCCATTTTACACTCTGCGTTTCTTTTTTAACGGTCAGACAGGTCGTGCCGCACGGCCAATGCATAAGGCAAAACAGCATGACACAGACGGCCGTAAGCCAAGTCCAACCGTTGTTGATAAACAGCATGCGCAGTTCGGTAAGGTTTGCAATCTCTGTCAAAGACCCCGTGGCCATATACCCCATAATCATAATGGGAACGACAATTTCATTGGCCGGAAAACCAAGGATAAAGGCCATCAATATGATTCCGTCCAGCCCAAGAAGTCTTGCAAACGGGTCTAAAAAGCCCGTGCTGTGGGCAAGCAGGCTCGCGCCGCCTACATGCACATTGGCAAGCAGCCACAAAACGAAACCGGCCGGCGCGGCCACAGCCACAGCTCTCGACAAAACAAACAGCGTTCGGTCGAAAATGGATCTAACGATAACTTTTCCGATCTGCGGGCGGCGATACGGCGGAAGCTCCAGGTGAAACGACGACGGCATCCCTTTCAGGATGGTTTTTGAAAGCAATTTAGAAACCAGCATGGTGGCGACAATGCCAAGGACAATTACGGCAGTGAGCATAAGGGTAGATACGACCGTTCGAAACGCTCCGCCCACTGCCCCGGCAAAAAACATGGTGATAATGGCAATCAGCGTCGGAAACCGCCCGTTGCAAGGCACGAAATTGTTGGTAAGGATGGCAATCATCCGCTCCCGCGGCGAATCGATAATGCGACAGCCGATAATGCCGGCGGCGTTGCACCCAAAGCCCATGCACATAGTAAGCGCCTGCTTGCCATGGGCACAGGCTTTTCGGAAATAGTTATCTAGATTAAAAGCAATGCGGGGCAGGTAGCCCGAATCCTCCAAAAGCGTAAACAGCGGAAAGAAAATCGCCATAGGCGGCAGCATGACAGACACAACCCAAGCAAGCGTTCTGTATACGCCCTCCACCAGAAGTCCACTGACCCATGCCGGCGCCGAAATCCAAACGAAAAACCGAGCCAGTTGGGCTTCTATCCAGAACAGTCCTTCTGCAAGCAAAGCAGACGGATAATTGGCCCCTGTAATGGTAAGCCAAAGGGCGCCAAACAAAAGCAGCAGCATCACCGGAATGCCCGTTGCCTTTGAAGTCAAAAATTTATCTATCCGCCGGTCCCTTTCGGCGTAATCTTTCTTTTCAAATGTAACCGCTTTTTTGGCAATGGCCTCGCTGTTTTCCACCATTTTGGTGGCAATGTGATCTTTAAGCTGTTCTCTTGTAAAACCGCTTACCTCCAAGGCCTGTTTTGCTTTTTCTACGGCAGAAAGAACCATATCCATCTCCATGACGTCAAACTGCATGTACTGTTGTAGGGATTGTATTACAGCCCCGTCCCCTTCCAAGAGTTTGATGGGCAGCCAGCGTGCGTTGATAGGGCATCCCCGTTCTATAAGCAGGGGCTTCACCATGGAAATGGCATGCTCAACAGCCTTTTCATATTCCGTTTGGAAAGGAGTTGTCTCTAATCCTTCGGAAAGCGCTTTGATTTTTTCCATCAATTTGTCAAGGCCCTTGCCGCTTCGGGCACTTGTGCCGATAACGGGAATGCCAAGCAAGGATGACAGCTTTGCAAGGTCTACCCGAATTTTCTTTTTATGCGCTTCATCCATGAGATTGACGCATAAAACCACCTTCGGCGTGATTTCCATTACCTGAAGCACGAGATTTAAATTTCTCTCCAAACAAGTGGCGTCCGCCACTATGGCAACCACATCTGCCCCGCCAAAGCAAATGAAGTCGCGGGCAACCTCCTCCTCGGCAGAGTTGGCCATAAGCGAGTATGTGCCCGGCAAGTCAACCAGAATATAGGTTTCGTTTCCGCTTCGATGCTTGCCGTAAGCGGTAGTGACCGTTTTGCCGGGCCAATTTCCCGTATGCTGATGTAAACCGGTAAGCTCGTTAAACACCGTACTTTTTCCTACATTTGGATTCCCGGCAAGGGCAACAATCTTATCCTCGGAGGTCTCCTTTGAAATATGTAACCTGCCGAAGTCTAATACCCCTGCGCCGGTGGATTGGCTTGTTAATCCCATAACAAATACTCCTGTCATTGGAACGGGACGGCTCTAAGAGCCGTCCCTATTATTATGAAACCGAAACTAAAATTCCGTCTGATACATCCTCCCGCAAAGCAATCACTGCACCTCTGATGAAGTATGCCACCGGATTTCCCGAGGGACTTTTATATAAGGATTCAATTTCCGTTCCTACTACAATCCCAAGATCCAGCAGGCGTCTTCGGGAAGTATCATCGGATTTCAAATGTAAAACCCGCCCTTTTTGACCCGTGGGCAGTTTGTTTAGTGAAATGGTGCTCATGGAATACTCCTTAAAAAGTCTTTCACGAGGGAAACTTAATTTCCCTATGCTAATATATGGTTATGAAACACTTTTGGTTCCAATAGACTATACAGGGTGATAGTATGTTGGATAAAAAAAATCCGGTTTACAGAACCGTTCGCGGTTATGAGCTGATCCACCAACAGGCAGGAAAACTAACCTCTGCATTAGAAGATTACTTAGAAATGACCTATAGATTGTGCGTTGCCGACAATTACGCCCGTGTGGGCAGGCTTTCCGTGCTTTTGAACGTAAAGCCCTCATCCGTTTCCAAAATGATAGCAAAGCTGGCGCAATACGGGTATTTAAAATGCGACCGCTATGATATTATTCAGCTAACGGACCTAGGCTGGGAAACCGGGGCATTTTTGATGCAACGGCACGAAACGGTCGAGAAATTTTTGCGTTTTGTAGGAAGCAAAAATCCGCTGGAAGAAACGGAATTAATCGAGCATTCGCTCAGCCCGGCCACAGTTAGCAATTTGCACTGTCTTTTGCGTTTTTTTGAAAAAAACCCCACCATTTTGGAAAAATTTCAAGCCTACATGGCATCCAACAACACAGAATAAAACGTTGAAGCCGCTTTGTAGATACATTCAAGACCTCAGAGGGTTCTTCCCGGTTTAGGCTGCTTCGCAAGATTGATTTTACCGGCAATATACTGTATAATTTTTCTATAACAGTTTTTGCGCAAGCAAGCGCTACAAATTTATAAGCATAAAGGAGATTTTAACAATGCCGGTTAACCAGATGCTAAGACCACCACTCCTTTTGGAAAACTTCGAAAACGCCCACACAGATGGGAGAGGGTCTGGCAAGCACTGGGGATGGAAAGGCGAAAAAGCCTACGCCTCTGTTGAAGTTATCAGTAAGCAGGAGCATCCCCAATTCGTTCGCAAAGGAAACCATGCCCTGCAATTTAACTATGATTTCCGCTTTGAGACAACCGAAGGCGGCAGCCGGCGCGCTTATTTCGTTACATATGCAGGCGAAAACGCGCACCCGACTCCCGACCTTTCCATAAAAGACGATCCGAATGTTTTGATAATTCCCGAGGGAGAATATCCGTCTCATCTTGCCATGTGGGTCTACGGGGACGGAAATAATGCCTGGTTCAACGGCATGATTGTCGACTCCGAGGGAACAACGGCCGAGCTTCCCTACGGCAGTGCCTACTGGACCGGATGGAAATTCATTAAAATGAAGATTCCGGCCGGCATGAAGCTCCCTTTCTATGTGGTGTACCCGGCCAGACTGCTGACCGGTGATAAAACGCTTCACGGTTCTCTGTATATTGACGAGATTATGGCCGTATACGGCGGCATCGACTTTGACGCCCTTCCGCCTACCATTTCCCAGATGGAATGCCGGGAGGTTGACGGTCGGCCGGGCCTGCCCGAGCTTTGCGCTCTGATTGTTGACGAGGATGACGAAGAAAACGGCGGAGTTACCTCCGGCGTAGACTGCGCTCGCACGGAAGTTCGCATCGACGGGCAGCTTCATACAAAGAATATCGAACAAAAGCAGACAGACAAGGGCGTTGCCCTTTGCGTAACGCCTGATTTTCCGCTCTGCGGCGGTGAGCACAAGCTGGAAATTATCGCCTATGACAAGGAAGGCAACCAGACTTACGCTTCCACGTTCTTCCAAGTAACCTCCCGCACCCCCGCCGTTGGCTGGACGGTGGCCAAAGAAGCGGAAATGGGCGGAACGCTTTCCTGCCGGCTTTATGCGGAAGGAGCAAAGCCGAATACCAAAGTGGCTCTGTCCCTTGGCTATGACTCTGGCAATCTGACCCCCGCCGAACCGTTCTTTGATCTGGCACCGGCCGTTACAGGAAGCGTGACGGATCACGGCGGCCTTGTGGAAATACAGCTTACAACGGAAAACGACGGCAACGTTCCGCTGCTTTCCTTAGATTTTACTGTGGGCTCTTCGTATGTGGCACCGGAAAATACGGTAATAACCTGCGAAAAAGCACACATGGAGTACGACGGCGCTTCCGAGGCTTTCTGTCTCGCCGATGCAGAGGTTGCCATCCTGCCCGGCCTTAGCCTTTTGGTGGAAAAACTCTGCCAAGGCTTTGACACGGTCTTTACCGTCACAGATGCAGCCGGCAAACCCGTTTCCGGGGCAGAAGTCTACCAGGCCGGCCGCCCTGCCTATCCGGGACAGACGGACGAGAACGGAAAGCTGGTCGTATCCGGCGTTACCGACGCTGAGATTGACTCGAAAGTGGATCTGTATGCCCGCAAGAATTGCCAATACAGCCTTACCACCCGTTATTCTATCAGCCGTGACATGGGCTCGAAAGAGCCGGTCAACGTCCATATAAGCTGCGGCGCAGACTCCACCGAAATGGCTGTCACATGGCAGACGGGCGTGGGTATCACCGAAGGGTATGTCCGCTATGCTCTAAAGGAAGAGGGCAAAACGGCGCTTACTGCGGATGATTTGACGGTAAAAGCAGAGCGCAAAAACAACTTCTGCACCTATCAAAAACAATCCTGCGAGCTAAACGGCTATTCCGCTTGCCTGACAGGCCTGCAGCCCGGGGCGGAATACCTGTATCAGGTCGGAACCGAAGGGGCATGGAGCAAGGTGCATACCTTTACCGCCTTCTCCCAAACCGGAGAGTTTGCCTTTGGCGTTCTCGCAGATACGCATAACCGTTGCGGAGCGGCCATGAACGCGGCCTTGCACTTTGCACCGGATCTATCTTTCTTTGCCCACGCCGGAGACTTTGTCGGAAGCGGCATTGTGTATGATGACTGGAAGGCCTATATTGAGGATGCGGGCTATCTCCATGCCAAGTATCCCACGGTTCCCGTGGCCGGCAACCACGATGTAAGCGACGGCACGGGCATTAACTACTGTATGATCCATAACAATCCGGCCAACGGTACAAAGAATGCCTTAAAGGGGATAAATTTCTACACCGAGCTGAACAACACGCTGTTTATATCCATTGGCGGCGGAGACGACAACGAGAAAAACGTTATGGATTGGGCAAGAGAAGTCGTACAAAACAGCAAAATGAAATGGAAAATCGTATTGATCCATAAGGGACCTTATACCTGCAACTTAAGCTCCGAGTCTGACGAGCTGCGCTGGGGTGAGTTTATGGATGGCCTGGGTATAGATCTGCTGATTTGCGGCCATGACCATAACTTCCAGCGTGCCACCATCCGAAATCACAAGACCCTTGACGTGGACAAATGGATCTCCTCCTCAGACGGTGTCACTTATCTGCAGTGTGCTACCTCCAGCGGCCCGTCTCGGCACAACTGGACGCGCCACCGCCCCATCTGGAATGCCGTATATGAAAGCCCGGCACCTAGCGCTTCCGTTATCCGCGTGTCCGACGAGAAAATGCAGATAACTTCCCTGCACACCGAGGACAACGCCGACGGATATAAGATTTTCGATGCATTTACAATCGTAAAATAAATTATGTTTTCTCTTTACAAAACCGCCGTTTTGGCGGTTTTGTTTTTTGCCATGAAGCCTGATAAACTGGTAAGCTCTCTATGTTTACAAAGTGTTCAAATATCAACGTATCTGTATTTATTTTCATGTGGTATCATATGGTATAATAAGATAATTGAAAGTTAGCCGACTGTATCCTTACCCCCGGCTCTGTGAAAGGAGTTCCGTCTTGTATGCTTCAACTTAAAGACATTACAAAACATTACCCCCTAGGCGATTCCATCGTCGAGGCTTTAAAGGAGGTCTCACTCACCTTTCGCAAAAGCGAATTTGTTGCCATTCTCGGCCCGTCCGGTTGCGGAAAAACCACCATGCTCAACATTATTGGCGGGTTAGACCGCTATACCAGCGGCGATTTGCTGGTAAACGGAGTTTCCACAAAGGAATACAAGGATGTAGACTGGGATATCTATCGGAACAACTCCATCGGCTTTGTATTCCAGAATTACAACCTGATCTCCCATCAAAGCGTTCTTGCCAACGTCGAGCTGGCCATGACCTTGGCCGGCATATCCAAGGCAGAGCGCAAAGCGCGCGCCATTGACGCTTTGACCAAAGTGGGGCTTGACGACCAAATCCATAAAAAACCCAACCAACTCTCCGGAGGCCAGATGCAGCGCGTAGCTATTGCCCGTGCGCTGGTCAACAATCCGGATATTCTGCTTGCCGACGAACCCACCGGCGCTTTGGATTCGGAAGCAAGCGTTCAGATTATGGAGATTCTCAAAGAAGTTTCCAAAGAGCGCCTTGTTATTATGGTGACCCACAACCCCGAATTGGCGGATACGTATTCGACCCGGATCATCCGTTTGCTAGACGGCCGTGTCACCGACGACAGCAACCCCTATACCCCCGAAACGGATTCCTTGCCAAAGAGAGCGAAGAAAAAGAAAAAGATCTCCATGTCGTTCTTCACGGCCCTTTCCTTAAGTCTTACAAACCTGATGACCAAGAAGACGCGAACCATCCTAACCTCCTTTGCCGGAAGCATCGGCATTATCGGCATTGCGCTGATTCTTTCCCTTTCCAGCGGCATGCAGGCATATATCCAAAATATGCAGGAGGATACCCTTTCCACGTATCCCCTCCAGATTACCGGCCAGACAATTGATCTGACTTCCATGATGACCTCCATGATGCAAACTAATCGCAAGAAGAAAGACCCGGCAGAGCTGGATAAGGTGTATACCAACAGCATCGTAACCGATATGATGAAAGCCATGTCGGCACAGGTGATCAACAACGACTTAAAGCAGTTGAAATCGTATCTGGAAAGCAAGGACGGCGCTAAGATCCGCGACCTTGCCAACGATATTCAATACGGGTATAACCTCGACCTTCAGATTTACAGCGCGAATACCCAAGACGGGATTTTAAAGGTACATCCCAGCGACATTTTCAACCAACTAATGGGCGGCGCACAGTACGGCGGACCCTCCGGCGGTTCCATGGGGCCAAGGGGCGGCATGACCATGATGGGCAGCAATGTTTGGACGGAAATGATCGGCAATCAGGCACTGCTTGAAAAACAGTATGATGTGCTGGCCGGCCGTTGGCCCACCTCGTACGATGAGGTCGTTTTAATCGTCAATAACAACAACGAGCTAAGCGATATTGTTTTGTATTCCCTCGGTCTGCTCGACCAAGCAGAGCTGCAGAAGATGATAGAGCGCATGCAGAAAGGCGAAGATGTGTCCGACTTAGGGCCGGCAGGCGAAACTTTTTCCTACGACGAGCTGCTACATCTCACCTTCAAGCTGGTGCTGAACACGGATTACTTTACGAAGGAAAACAATACTTGGGTTGATAACCGCGAAAACGACATAGCGATGGCATCCATTATTGAAGACGCCCTCGATATTAAAGTCGTCGGTATTTTGCGCCCGAACCCGGAGGTTACCGCAACCTCTATCAACAGTACGGTTGCCTATACGCCGGAACTGACCCGCTATGTCATCGACCAGGTCAACACGTCGGCGATTGTGGCCGAACAGAAAGCAAATCCTGACGTAAATGTACTCACCGGTCTGCCCTTTGATATGGAGGATTTTACAAAGAATCTGACCATGGAAGACGTTTTGGCCTACATGCAGACCATGCCCGAGGCAGAGCGCAAGCAGCTTGAGGATGCCATGGCCGTTTTGCCGGAGGAGCAAATTCTTGCCATCTTTGCACAGCGTATGAAAGAGGATAAGGGTCTGCCAACAAGCTATGAGGATATGTTGACGTTCCTGGGCGTGGTGGATCTGGAGAATCCCAGCTCCATTAATATTTATCCCGTCGATTATGAAGGCAAGGAAACCATAGCCGATTATATTGATGAATATAACACCATGCAGAGAAATGCCGGCCATGAAGAATATGTCATCACATATACCGATATTATGGGTATCATGATGGGCTCTGTTACCAAGGTAGTCGACATAATCACCTATGTGCTGATTGCTTTTGTCAGTATTTCGCTGGTGGTTTCCTCCCTTATGATTGGCATTATCACGTATATTTCCGTGCTGGAACGCACCAGAGAAATCGGAATTTTACGCAGTATCGGCGCATCCAAAAGAGATATTTCCCGCGTGTTCAATGCGGAAACTGTCATTATTGGATTTGTCGCAGGCCTCATGGGCATACTGATCACCGTTCTTCTGAATATCCCCATTAACATGGTGCTTAAGTCATTGGCTAACGTCTCTAACATTGCCTCTTTGCCTGTTTACGGCGCTATTTCTCTCATTCTCATCAGCGTAACACTTACAGTTATCGCCGGCTTATTGCCTTCCCGCATGGCCGCAAAGAAAGATCCCGTCGAGGCTTTGCGATTCGATTAATACAGTAAAATAATACAGTAAATGAGCCCCC
>DUUG01000234.1 GCA_012841675.1 Clostridiales bacterium | reverse complement strand
GCAATGCCCACCACGTTTTTGGCCGTCGCGCCGATTTCGTTGCCCAGCATATCCTGCCCGTAATAAAATCGAATCAAATCGCTGGAAAAAGCCTCGACGAGACAATGCTTCAGAGAATCATCTTGGCTGTCAATGACCATGCAGTTGGGAACGCCCTTGATAAATTCCTGCACATGCCCCGGACCAAGCCAAACGGCCACCGGGCATGCGCCCTTTGTTTCCGCTTGGGCGATTTGGGAAAGCCGCCTTCCCGTCTTGCTTTCTAAGCCCTTCATGCAAAGCACCAAGGGCTTGCCGGCAATCTGCTCTGTGGTCCCCTGTAAAAGCGATCCTAGGGCCTGAGAAGCAACGGAAACAAGTATTATTTCCGCCTCCAACAGTCCGTCCGGCAGTGTGGCAATGGCAACACGGTCGGGCAAGGTCAGCAGTTTATTTTTTCTCGTCTTTTGCAAAAGGGTAAGACTTTCCGAGCCTGCCCGGCCGCAAAGGGTTACTTCGTGTCCGATGCTGTTTAAATACCATGCGATAAACGTGCCCCAGCGGCCGCTGCCGATGACAGAAACTTTCATAAACGCATCTCCCTATAATGGAATGGTTGGCTACCGCTTTGCTTGACATTATAAAGCGGCAGAAGTAATATAGTATTACATCAAGTTTGGCAAAAGGAAGGCAAAAAGGTTGCCCCGTTTATTAAAAGGGACGGCACTTTCTTAGTTTCCCGAAACCCTTGCCTTCTATGCCGACAGAAAGAAGGATTTTTATGCATCAAGAAAATGCCGCCGGATGCCCCTCCGGCAGCTGTGATACTTGCGGAGTAGCCGGCTGCCCGTCTGCCGGCAAAGCTTCCAACCAAGCGAAACACGATTTCGCCGCCCCCGCCAACGACCAAAGCAATATCCGCCGCGTCATCGGCGTGGTAAGCGGCAAGGGCGGCGTCGGCAAGTCCATGGTAACTTCGCTGCTGGCCGTTGCCATGCAGCGCCGAGGTTTTACCACCGCCGTTTTGGACGCAGACGTGACCGGCCCCTCGATTCCCAGGGCCTTTGGGCTACATCAAAAGGCCGAAGGCGACGAAACGTATATCTACCCCGTCGAAACGAAAACCGGCATTCGGGTTATGTCTATAAACCTTTTGCTGGAAAACGAAAAAGACCCGGTGGTCTGGCGCGGCCCGGTCATTGCCGGAACGGTCAAGCAGTTCTGGACCGATGTTTTCTGGGGCGATGTGGATTATATGTTTGTGGATCTGCCCCCCGGAACGGGAGATGTCCCCCTAACGGTGTTTCAATCCCTTCCTTTGGATGGGACCATCGTAGTTACCAGCCCGCAGGCGCTGGTTTCCATGATTGTAGAAAAGGCCGTCAACATGGCAAAGCTCATGCACATCCCCGTGCTTGGCTTTGTGGAGAATATGAGCTATCTTTCTTGCCCCGACTGCGGAAAAAAGCTCTATCCCTTTGGCGAAAGCAAGCTGGATGCGCTGGCTAAAGAAAAAGGAATTCCCATTTTGGCCCGCCTGCCTATGGATCAAAAGCTGGCGGCCGCGGCGGATGCAGGAACGTTAGAGCTGTTTGAAGGCCCGTGGCTGGAGGAAGCCGCCAACCTTTTAGAGAAAATGAACCCATAAATTGCGCCGGCAGGGAGTTTGGTTCCTGCCGGCTTTTCTAGTTTTCGGATTCTTCTAAAAAAGCCTTCGGGGCCAGAAGCTTAAAGCTCCCTCGATACACATCCAAAAGCCCCTCTTTTTTCATGGCCGAAAGTTCTCTTGATAAAGCGCTCCGGTCGGCGCCTAAGTATTCCGCCAACGTTTCCCTTGTGTAGGAAATGCGGAAGGTCATGCTTCCCGCCTTCTTCGCCTGATCGGAAAGGTACGCAATGATCTTGCCGCGCAGGGTTTTGCGGGTTAAATAGTAGATTCTCTCTTGTAAAGAAAAATACTGTACACCGATAAGGGCAAACAGATTCTTCATAAGCCTTCCGTGCCCCTCGCAACGAACGCCGCAGCCGGATATCACACGGGACAGGGTGAACACAAGGGCCTTCATAGGCTCTTCCACGCGGATGGTAATGGTGGTCTGCCGTGGCAGGCCGGCCAGAATCTCGCCGAACACGCCGCTTGGCAAAACTTCGCCCGCTATAAACCGTTCGCCCGAAAAATCCACCTTTTCTCCGTAGATTTTTCCTTCTAACAATATGCCAAACTCGCCATCCTGCTGAAACGCATCTATTACATTCTCACCCTTGCCACCGCTGATGACTCGCGGGGCCAAACAGCGCAGAAGGCGAACAGCCTGCTGCTGTGAAATGTCCTTGAACAAGGGCGACGCCAGCACCACAGGTAAATAATCCATAAACATGGCAGATCCCCCCTTTTTTTGGTTGCACCGGCAACGACACACTTTCGCCTATTGTACTATAATTGACACAAGAAAGCAATAGAAGGGGACAAAAATATGAGAAACAATAAAATTCGCTGGATTGCTCAAACTGCAGTGCTGATTGCGCTTCTGATTGCCGTTCAGTATATCTCCAGACCATGGTCGCAGCTTGTAACCGGTTCGCTTGTGAACTTTGTGCTGGCCGCGGCGGCGCTGATTGCCGGGCCTGTTTCCGGTTTGGTGGTTGCTATGATTTCGCCTGTGCTGGCAAAGCTTTTGGGGATTGGCCCGGTGTGGCAGTTTGTTCCGGTGATTATGCTTGGCAACGCCGTTCTGGCTCTGGTTTATGGCCTTCTGTTCCGCAAAGCAATTACCCTTTCGGGCACCAACAAATACCTCACCTTCGGGGCGGCCATACCGCTGGCGGCTGTGCTGAAAGCCGGCGTGATTTACGTTGGTATCGTAAAGATTCTGATTCCTACCATGACCCAGTTGAAGCCTCCTCAGGTGGAAAAAATGACCCAAATGTTCTCCTGGACACAGCTGTTTACGGCTTTAATCGGTGGCGGCATTGCCATGCTGGTGGTCCCGGCGGTTTTATCCGCCCTTCGTAAATCGCGAAGCTAAATACATACAAAAAGCTACGGAGACGGCAAAACCGTCTCCGTTTTCTTATTTTTCATGGATGTAAGTATAAACACTTTACATAGCTAAATGCCCTTACGCTATAAAAACCTTGCGCCTATGCGTTCTAAAAACACAATATCTTTTGTTTCAAGACCTAAAATATCAAACGTGTCTTCGGGAACGGGAGTTGCGCCCTCGCCCACGGAGAGCAAATGCTGGTCGCTGCCGGGCACAAACATCACGCCCCGGGAAAATAACACCTTGTAGGCATGCCGGACTACATCCCTAAAATACGGCCGGTTTAAACAATGGGCCCGATACAGCGTAACACCGTTGATTTCAATGGGAACGGAAAGCTTGGCGGCCCAATCGCCCAAAGCAATCAAATCCGTGCCTAAAAAGTCGGCGGCTTCTTCGTCGGTAATGTTGTCCGGGCCGGCATAATCCGCCGGGCCATAGCAAAACGTGTCATACCGGTGGTACATCTGTGACCGGAAGGGATGTGCCAAAAAAGCCGGGCGGCCCGTGTGTTTGGCAATATGGGAACACCGCTCTATGGCTTCTAACAGGTACTGGGTGTTCTGCGCCGCGTGGCCCCGGAAAGCAACAGACTCGCAGATAAAATAGTCGCTTACTTCAACAAGCGCATGCTCCATCTTGTCATGGGTAAACTCCGGCCCTAGTTCCGGGCCGAGAAAAAGCTGCATTTCGGGAAATTCGGATCTAAGCGCGTCCATTTCGGCTCTAATCTTTATAAAATTCTCCGTGGATTTCGTAAAGGGGGGCAGGCTCCCATCCGGATTCTGCGTAATATGGAGATTGGCATGATCCGTAATCCCCAGAATTCTCCGCCCGGTGACATACGCAAACATAACATAATCCCGCAGGGATTTGCCGGCCGCCCGCTCCCTCCCGGCGTGGTAGTGCAAGTCAATCTGGTGGATTTTCATACGGTTTTCTCCCTATATGCGCTTTGCGCCGATTTGATCGAGAAAGCGAATATCACTGCCGGATATGCCTAAAATTTCAAAGGTTTCCTCCGGCACGGCAAACCCGCTTTTGCCTGGTCTAAACCCGCGCAGGCCGCTGCCGGGCACAAGTGACACGCCCCGGCGATGAAGAATTTCGTAAGCTCTTTGCAGCACATCATAATAATACGGATGGTTATAGCTTCGGATGCGGGAATACGTTTCGCCGTTGATCTCGACGGCAACGCCCAATGAAACTGCCATATGGGCAAAGGCATGCAAATCGAAACCCAGCGCAGAAATCACCGCTTCGTCGGTCAAACCCTTCGGCCCTGCGTATTTTTCGGGAGCCCGATGCCCTGCCTGAATTCGCGAAATCCACAGAGATCGAAACGGATAGGCAAGAAAGGTGCTTTTCCCTGTATGCCGGGAGATGGCATGAGCCCTTTCCGGTTGAGAGAGCATACATTCCGTAGTTATCTTGTCTTCTTCCGGCAGGCAGAAGAAATAATCGCTTGCGGCAATCCATTGGTCATCTAGGGCAGTATAATCGAAGGCCGCGCTAATTTCCGGCGCTAAAAAAAGCTGCATGTCGGGAAATTCGCTTTTTAACTGGTCCACTTCCGCCCGTAACTGGAGAAAATCTTCTAGGGAAAGGGCGTTTTGCGATCCGTTTTCGAAAGTTTCTGTTTTTTCGTTGTAGACAACCTCTGTAATTCCGACAATTCGCCGCCATGTGCTATGGGCAAAGGAAAGGGTTTCCTTTAGGCTTTTTCCGGCGTGGCAATGAAGATCTATCTGATGAATTTTCATATTGTCCCCTCCCCTACTCTACCTTTGCGCCGATTTGGTTTAAAAATCCAATATCTCTTGCCGTAATTCCAAGCATCTCAAAGGTTTCTTTCGGAACCGACAGTCCCGACTGCCCGGGGGCAAACCCGTGCAGATCGCTGGCGGGCACCAATGACACGCCCCGGCGGTGGAGGATTTTAAAGGCATGGCGCAAAGCGTCTAAATAATACGGGGCATTAAAGCTTCGAAGCCGGTAGTGGGTTCCGCCGTTTATTTCAATAGCAACCCCTAAGGAAACCGCATGATCGGCAAAGGCGACAATATCCAGCCCTATAAGCTCCATTACTTCTTCGTCGGTCATACTGCAAGCCCCCATATAGCCTTCCGGCAACGTTCTGCCTTCCGAAATCCGATTTAGCAAGCGATAGCGGAAAGGATGGGCCATATAGGTCGGTTTGCCCGTGTGGTTGGCAATGGCTTTGGTTCTTTCCAGCTCGGAAATCATAAGCTCGGTGTATAGCTCCATTTCCTCGTGGTTTGAAGCCGGCTCGCAGATGAAATAATCGCTGATGTCGATGATTCTGTCATCCATGGTTTTGTATTCAAACACCGAACTTAACTCCGGCGCAAAGAAAATCTGCATGGAGGGAAAATCGGAACGCAGCTCGTCCAAATCCTGCCTGTATTGCATCATCCCTTCGATAGATTGGGGATAGTGCTGCGGCCCTTCCCGCAGCCGCGTCCCATAGCGAGTGTCGTGGTCTGTAATGCCGAGGATTTTGCGGCCGGTCATGTGGGCAAAATCAATATAGTCTCGCAGGGATTTGTTTTCTCTCCGCTCCTGCCCCGCGTGGTAATGTAAATCGATTTCAAAAACATGCATTTCCCCTGCTCCCTTAGAAAAAGATACCTTATTCTACCATAGGAAATCACCCAATTCAATAAAACCGGCAAATTTCTTGCCGGTTTGTGCTTGTATATTAAGACAGCTTACTTTTTTATATTCTTTCCGCCTATGTTCACGCTGCCTTCAGCATGTACATCGCCTTCCACATAGCCCTCGACGGTGATGTTACCTTCGGCGTTGATGTCGCCCTTCACATCTCCTGCGGCCTTCACATCCCCGTCTACGTCGATATATCCGGCGCAGTTGAGCGGATATTTGGCAAAAAAGAAATAACTTGTTCGTTGAACCGTGGATTCAACCACTGGTTGAGTCCGCGGGTTTTTCCTGTTTGGCGTTTTCGCTTTTTTCTCCGAAATTTTTCCCCTTCCTTCCGGCCGGCAAGCTTTCAACCGCCGGTCGAATCGCCGGGCAAAAAACCGGGGAGACAGTTAAGCATATTGCCCCTATGAAAATAAAAACCCGCCCAAAAGGCGGGTTTTTAAGCTTAGCCGATAAACATCTGGGTCCAGTAGTGACCGTCTGCCACATAGCCTACGCCGATCGTAGTGAACGACTTATTCAGAATGTTGGCGCGGTGTCCGGGAGAATTCATCCATCCCTGCACTACGGCCTCCGGCGTACGGTAGCCCATGGCAATGTTTTCGCCGGCGGTCCGATAGGAAATGCCGAACTGCTTCATCATGTCAAAGGGGGAACCGTAAGTGGGGCTCTCGTGAGCGAAGTATTTGTTCTTCCGCATATCCTCCGACTTGGCGCGTGCCACATCGGAAAGCTTGCTGGAAAGGGTCAACGGAGCCAGACCTCTCGCCGCACGTTCCTTATTTACCAGCACAACGACCTGTTCCTCATAGGAAAGATTGGTCGGGGGTGTGGTGGGTGTAGTCGTGGACGGTTTGGTAGTAGCCGGTGCCGTTGTAGACGGCTTGGTTGTTGCAGGGGGCTTGGTTACAGGCTTTGTCGTAGAAGGAGCCGTAGTCGACGGTGTAGTAGTCGACGGCTTAGATGTTGCCGGAGTAGTAGCCGGCGGCGGGGTTGTCGACGGTGCGGAAGGCGCCGGTGTGGTGGTCGGCGGCGTGGTTACGACTTTGCCTTTGCAAATCTTTTCCAAAAAGTTCTTCAGCAGCTCGGTCAACGGGCAGTATCCCTTTCTTGCCTGTACCTGGATCTGTTCCAAAATCGCGTTGATAGAATTGTTGGCATTCTTGTTGACAACGATCTTTCCATTGCTGTACGTGATCGGTGGCTGCGTTTCTTTCGCCTTAGGTGCATCGGTTACGACATGGTTGGATTTGTCGGGTTTTTCCGCAGGCGTAGAAACCTCGGTCTGTGCCTCTGTCGCTTTTGTGTTTTTAAATACTTGGTTCCATTCACCAAATAAAGTGTTCAGCACGCCGCTTCTAAAGCTCAGCGGCTGGCATGCGGGAGATATTGCATATATCTGGGCCGCGCTGCTAAATAAAACGAGCATCAAGGCCAAAGCAATCAAACGTTTTTTCATTTTTCTCAACCTCCATGGCCTTATTGTAACCGAACTGTAACTCTTTTTCAAGCGGTAAATACTGCCTATTGCCGCAGGACGGCTAAAATTTCACCCCATACCTAAAAATATGGCCTTGAAACGGTTCAACCCTACCTATTATATTTGCCCCCCTGCGGAGGCAGGTTTTGCTTTTGCACACCCCCAGGGGCCGGTAGAGATGATGTCCATTTTTGCTCATTTGTTGCGTAGGCAAAAAATATTTAGACGAAAAATACAAATTGGGCAACCCAAGCGCCGATTTTTATAGCATATTCGGGGAATTTCACATATAAAACAGATGACGGAATTCTTGCATTTTCACGATTTTATGATATAATTATTTACAGAAAAAGCTGTGCCCTCCGAGAGGATTTGCCCTAAAAGCGCAAGGGTGCGCTGTTTGGGTTCGGAGGGCTTTAACACGCCGGTCGGGCCGGTTTTGCCGGCACGGCTTTTCGTATGGATTGTTGCGGCAGTTTGACGGAATCTTCTGTCTGCCGCTTCTTATATGAAAGGGAGGAAGACAATGAGCAGTCAAACCACCGCCGCTGTATTTCAGGGAACGGCGGAGCAGAAAAAGGCGCTTTTAGCCCTGATCGAAGAATATAAGGGGCAGGCCGGCGCGGTTATGCCCGTTCTGCAGAAGGCCCAGGATATCTACGGCTATTTGCCCATCGAAGTGCAGAATGAAATTGCCGAAGGTCTGGGCGTTTCTTTGGCAGAAATTTACGGTGTTGTAACGTTTTATTCTCAGTTTTCTCTGAACCCCAAGGGCAAGTATGTCATCGGTGTTTGCATGGGTACCGCCTGCTATGTTAAAAATGCGCAGGCCGTTTTGGATCGCTGCAAAACGGAGCTAAACATCGAAGTCGGCGAATGCACACCCGATGGTCTTTTCTCTATCCAGGACACGCGCTGCCTCGGCTGCTGCGGACTGGCTCCTGTTATGATGATCAATGACGACGTATACGGCCGGCTTGTGCCCGATGATATTCCCGGCATTCTGGCCAAATACAAGCGGTAAGCCCATATGTGCGAGCTGAGCCTGTCGCTTTTGGACTTGGGAGAAAACTCCTTTTATGCAGGCGCAACCACCGTTCGGATCAGCATCTGGGAGGATATCCACCGACGGCTGGTAACCCTATCCCTGCAGGATGACGGACAGGGAATGCCCCCTGACGTGCTGGCCAATGCTTTTACCCCCGGCTTTACTACAAGGGGCGACGGCAAGGGCTTAGGACTTTCCCTTTTTTCCAAAACCGTTCAAAAATCTGGCGGACAGGTAATCCTTTTGACCGGCCGCGGAACGTTTTTGCAAGGGATTCTTCCGCTGGATTCGCCCCGACCGCCGTTGGGAAACATAGGCGGAACGCTGGCATTGCTTTCCGAACGGGGCTTGACCGTTTGTTATCGTCATGTTTGCCAAGACAAATCCATTTCCCTTACCCTTTCCGGCTTAAGGGAAAACTTAGTCGAGGCTCTGCGGCAGACGGAATGTCTGGCTCGCAAGTTAGCGGCGCTTGGCTCTGCTCTTTTATGAATGAATGTTTGGAATATGTATGGACGCACAAGGAAGGAATGAATAGAATGATCACCATCGAGAATCTGAAAAAGATCCGCGATCAGTATAAGCCTGTTGTGGAATTCCGCAAAGAAAACAGTCCGGACGCGGCTAAAGTGATGGTCTGCATGGGTACAAGCGGCATTGCTGCCGGCGCTCGCGAAGTTTTGCTGGCTCTGGTTGCCGAAGTTGCCGATAAGCAGATCCATCATGTCATTGTAACCCAGACAGGTGCGGCTGAGCTGCCCGGAGCCGAACCGGTGCTCAAAGTGACTTGCAACGGCGAAACCGTTACATACGTCAATGTGACGCCGGAAAAAGCCCTCCGCATCTTACATGAGCATGTAGTGCAGGGTACGGTTGTCTCCGAATACACGCTGGACGCAGCAAACGCAAAGTAAAGGAGAATAGCGACATGATTAGATCCCATATTCTGGTTTGCGGCGGTCCCGGGTGTCATTCGTCCGGCTCTGCCGAGATTGT
>DUUG01000233.1 GCA_012841675.1 Clostridiales bacterium | reverse complement strand
GGTGATAATGCCAACGAGTTTCTCGTCGTCAACCACAGGCAAACAGCCAATGTCTTTATCCCGCATGAGAAGAGCGGCCTCTTCCAGCAAAGCGCCAGAGTGGATGGTCACGGGGTTTTTCGTCATGATAGAGGAAATTTTCGTTTTGGAAAGGATATAAATGGCTTCCCGCATGGAAAGGGCCGTTGCCTTGGAAGGAGAGGCCCGTTCAATATCACTTTCCGCTACAATGCCGACTAAGCGGCCGTTTTTCACAACGGGAAGCCGCTTGACCTTATTCTTGTCGATTAAAGCCTGGGCTTCCACAATGGTCTGGTCGGGAGAGATGGTGAAGGGTTGCGATGTCATTTTGTTCCGTACAAACATTCCTATTCCCCTCCTAAATACGCTTTTTTCACAGCGTCGCTCTGCAAAAGCTCGGCGCCCGTTCCGGACAGTACCACCGAGCCAGTTTCCAGCACATACGCCCGGTGGGCAATGCTCAGAGCCATATTAGCATTCTGCTCTACAAGCAAGACCGTTGTGCCGGACTCGTTGATGTCTTTAATTATACTAAAAATCTCCTGCACAAACAAGGGGGCCAGGCCCATAGAGGGTTCATCCAATAGCAACAGCCGCGGCCGGCTCATAAGTGCCCGACCCATGGCGAGCATCTGCTGCTCGCCGCCGGAAAGAGTGCCTGCAGACTGACGCTTGCGCTCGGCCAGAATGGGAAAACGCTCAAAAACGTTTTTCATATCCTTTGCAATACCTGCTTTGTCCCGGCGCAGAAAGGCGCCCAGCTCTAAATTTTCCAGAACCGTCATTGTAGAGAAAACACGACGGCCCTCCGGCACATGCGACATGCCCATTTTCACCCGATGGCGGGCAGGCAGAGCCGTAATCTCCTCGCCTTCAAAGAAAATTTGCCCGGAAGTGGGCTTCTTTAACCCGGATAAGGTGCGGAGAGTGGTGGTTTTCCCGGCCCCGTTGGTGCCAAGCAGAGTAACAATTTCGCCCGTTTGCACAGACAGGGAGATATTTTTCAGCGCATGGATTACGCCGAAATGGACATTTAGATTTTGAACCTCAAGCATCGTTGGCCTCCTCTCCCAGATATGCCTTGATAACACGGGGATTGGCCCGAATTTCCTCCGGTTTTCCCTCTGCAATGACCATGCCGTAGTCTAAGACATAAATCCGTTCGCATATGCGCATGACCAGCGACATATCATGCTCGATGAGCAGGATGGTAACCTTGAACTTTTCGCGAATATAAGCGATCAGCTCGGTAAGCTGCGCCGTTTCCGCCGGGTTCATGCCGGCAGCCGGTTCGTCCAGCAGTAAAATGGAGGGGTTTGTGGCCAAGGCTCTTGCAATCTCCAGCTTGCGCTGATCCCCGTAGGGAAGGTTTTTGGCCAGATCGTCTTTGTGTTTTTCCAGATTGAAAACAGACAGAAGCTCCATGCTTCGTTTTACAATGTCTTCCTCCACACGGCGGAAGGGCGGAAGATGAAAATAGGCGGAGAAGAAGCCGTATTTTACATAGTCGTGCATGGCAATGCGCACGTTGTCTAAAACGGTAAGGTCTTTAAAAAGCCGAATGTTCTGGAATGTGCGCCCAAGCCCCAAGCGG
>DUUG01000232.1 GCA_012841675.1 Clostridiales bacterium | reverse complement strand
GAGCTTGGGAAAATCTACTACGTCCAGGTAGGCGGCGGCCGTCGCCGTGGTATGCCCGGCGGCACCTTTATCACCAAGGAAGAAGCCGGCGTCGGCGCTTTGGCGGATATCGGCTGCTATGGACTGGATATGCCTATGAACGCTTTGGGGTATCCCAAACCGCTGACTGTTTCGGCTTCTGCTTATGACCTGTTTGGCAAGAGCCCCGTTTACAATCCTCATAATTACCATCGTTTTGAAGTGGACGATTTTGCCGTTGCCTTTGTTCGTCTGGAAGGCGGCATAACTTTAGACTTCCGCACCTCTTGGGCTATGCATATGGACACCATGGGCGCAACTCTGTTCTTAGGCGATCAGGCCGGTCTGAAAGTCAGGTCTGCTAACCCCGAATCGCCTTGGGGCGGCGCATGGGACGGCACGGTAGGTCCCATGACGCTTTATCACGACAAGTTCGGCATGTTAACCGAAACTCCGATTCCCTACATCCAGAATAACGTTGACCGCTTTGCTGAAAAGGTTAGGGACTTCGTTGATGCCATCGTCAACAACCGCCCGGCTCCTATCCCCACCAGCCAAATCATCTATAACCAGGCCATCTTAAGCGGCATTATGGAATCTGCCCGTTTAGGCCGCGAAGTGGCTATCACGATTCCTGAGGTGTAAATAGAAAGGTAGGGTGCGACATGAGCAAAGGGCCTTTGAATACCTCAACATGGAAAGATAAGATCCGACTGGGTGTCTACAGTTCCCATATCGTGGACGAACTGGATGAACAGCAGGTTATTGATCTTGTCGATGCCGGCATTGAAGTATCTATTCTTGGTTTTGATAGATTCATACCCCATGAGCAGCGCATGTGGCTTCTGGATCTGTACGAAAAGCACGGTGCCTATATGCTCCTCTACGACAGAAACATTATGTCGCCCATGGAGGTTTTAGGAAAATCCGGCGCCATGCTGTTTGACAAAGAGAAGGCAGCGGAGGCAGATTGGTATAAAGACCACCCCGCCTTTGCCGGCAACTCTTTTGTAGATGAGCCCGGAACCCTGCATTTTGAAAAACTCGGGCAGACGGTGGAGGACTACAAGGCCCTCTTCCCTGACAAGATTCCCTACATCAACCTTTTGCCCATGTATGCCAATAACAGCCAGTTAACCGGCGGCGCCTGGATGGATCAGATTGATTACTACGAATCCTCCGAAAAAAATTACCGCCACTATCTGGCTGAATACGTACGCCTGGTGGACACAGAGTACATCGGCGTAGACATCTACCCTTGCTTTACATCCGACGGCGTAAAAACCACCTATGGCGATTACTGCAAAGCCATCGAGCTTTGCGCCGACGCCTGCCGGGATTCTGGCCGGGATTTCTGGGTCTGTGTGCAAACGTGCAGCTGGCATCCTTCCGTTCGGATCCCCGATGAGAAGGATTTCCGCTGGCAAATGTACACCATGCTTGCCTTTGGCGCAAAAGCCATGTTCTATTATGTTTATGCGGATCGTCCCAAGCACGAAGGTACCCCCTACGGAACCGGACACCAAAAGCGCGAGCTTTGGTATGCTTCCAAACGCATGGCAAAAGAGATTAATAAGATTTCTGATGCCTATATGTCCTATCGTTGGGTGGGCGCTATGAACCTGAACTGTTCAGACGAAACGCCTTACCTTTCTCTGTATTCGCCCCTTGCAAGCTTTGCCCCGGTCAAGGATATTGCCTCCACAGGCCCTGTTTTAATCGGCTGTATGGAGGGAATGCCGGAAAAAGGAGCAGACGGAAACGCTCTGGTTTTAGTCAACAT
>DUUG01000018.1 GCA_012841675.1 Clostridiales bacterium | reverse complement strand
TTTACGGCGTTAAAGCCGGTAACCCTTCCGTAACCGAGCCCGGCGGCAGTCAAAATCCGGGGAGCAGTGACGAACCTACCAACGTTGTCAAGCCAACCCTTACTCTGGCAGAGCTCCAAGACCTAGTCCGGCGTAAGGGCGAGAACCTTACATGGAGTGATTTTTCCGATTATTATTATGAAGACATCGGATCCGGCCAGCATATCCTTCGCTATACGATAAACGCAGACTACTACCTGCTCATAGGCGGTAGTAACATGGAAGTGCCGCCCATGTATATCCGGCTGGTTTCTGTCGCAAATTCTGATAACCACATCGATGTACGGTATAAAAATATGGATGATTTCCTAAAGAATGAGAGCAACTCCGGAGGCGAGGCAACCGGAGAAGCAAAAGAGGTGCGGTATACCATCCGAATCTCTCGCCCGGATCTACCGATCTTTGATGGGCCCGGGTATGACTATGCCTATGTCGGGACAGTACAGGCTGCCGGCACTTACACCATTGTAGAGGAAAAGCTGGATTACGAAGGCTTCTTATGGGGCAAATTGAAATCAGGTATTGGCTGGATTCATATTGCCGAGGCGAAATCCGAAGCACCCAATCACATACCGATCACAGTCGAATTTGCGGAAGAACCCTTGCTGCAAAGCGGCAACTACCACGAATTTATCGCAGATAATTCTGAGTATATGACGAAGCTGGCTTTCCGTTCCGGCGAGGTTTTGAGGAATGTGCGTTTCTCTTTGTTGCAGTTCGATGGCAGCGCCAATGGAACTCTCGAAGAGCTGTATGCGCTTCCTGAGCTGACACCGGAAAAGCCGCTTGTAACCGGTGTTGTCTTCTACGGCGATATGACCACCTACGTCATCTCTTTTACGGATGGCAGCGGTAAGGAATGCAGTTTCGCAGTTTACATGAGTGCCAGAAACGGCGCTTTGACACTGGAGGAGTATCGTCCTTAACCTTCGTATTTGGTGATGCGGAACAGTAAACGGTAAAAATGAAAAGAGCGCGACTTCCGCTTGGAAGCCGCGCTCTTGTATTGTTGAGTAATAGGCAAAAAAACTTTTTTTCTAAAGGGATACTGTCCGATTTTTCATTTTCTCTTGAATCTTATTATTTTACTAGGTAATATGTAAAGAGAATCTAAGATATATTGAACAAACTCTATAACTTGCTCTAACTCTTGCATTGATGTATTTCCTTATTTGCCCTTTAAGTTTGGCCCCTGTTTCGTGAAAGTTATCCATTTATGAATCTCCTTCCTATTGTTTTACCCCCCACCCTTGCACCTCCCCCGTCACATGGTATAATAAACCTATCCCCGCTACACTACAAACTACGGGAGGAAAGTTTATGCTGCAAGATCTACTCCTTACTCGCCCGCACTTTTCCTTTTTATACAACGGCGAACTCAAAAACGGCTTTGAGCCCGGCACCGCTCGCACAGTAACCGAATTGCCGCAAAACGGCGCCAGAAGCTTCCAAATTACATATTCCTTCCCCTTCGGCATCCAAATCACCGAAGAATTGGCCCTCTACGACAAGTACAACGCCGCCCGCGTGCTGCTCCACTTTGAAAACGTTTCCGACGAAAACTCCGGCACGCTGTCTAAGATCCAAGACTGTGACATCACCCTTCCCTTTAACGAGCATTTTGTCCATCCCAAACCGGGCCACCGTTTCACCCCGCCGGACAAGGCCCGGGTTTTCCGTTTTAACGGCTCCAACTGGGCGAGAGATGAATTTGCCGAATACCCGGAATACATCGCCCCCGGAAAACATCTTAAATACGCCTGTGAACACGGGCGCTCCTCCCAGGGGCTTTTGCCGTTTTTTGAGATTAACGAAAACGACCGGGGTATTCTCCTTGCCATCGGCTGGACGGGGCAGTGGAACATATCCTTTGCGGCCCAAGACGGGGAAATTAACATCCAATCCGGCATCGAAGATACGGAATTTTATTTAAAACCAGGCGAAAAAATCCGCACCTCCTCCACCGTCATCATGCCCTATGCCAACGGACGGGAAAAGGCAAGCAACCAATGGCGGCGCTTTTTCAAGGAATACATTTCCCCCATGGGCAAAGCACAGCGCCCTGCCGAAGGCCCTCTGGCCACCGGTGCGTGGGGCTCGCTTTCCAGCGAACGGATGCTGGAGGTTCTGAAAACTCTCAAGGAAAAAGATATCGGCGCCGAATACTATTGGATCGACGCCGGCTGGTACGGGTACTCCACCGGCCCCTGCCCCACAGAGTTCGACGGCGACTGGCCTCGCCACACGGGCAGCTGGGTGGTCAACAAAACGTACCATCCCGACGGACTGGAGGAAGTAGCACGTGTCGTCAAGGAAAACGGCATGGGGCTTGTGCTTTGGATCGAGCCGGAGCGTGTTATCCGCGGAACGGACACGCCCAATGCGCATCCCGACTGGTTTATGGAACTTTCCCCCGACAACGACACGCTGCTGATTGACTTTTCCATTCCTGAAGCCGTACAGGGCACGGCGGATATGGTTGCCGGCTTTATCGAAAAGCTTAACCTTAAAATATACCGGCAGGATTTTAACACCAACCCCCTGCCCTATTGGCGCAAGTACGACGAGGAAGGCCGCCGGGGCTTAAAGGAAATCCAATACATCATGGGCCTGTATCAGTTTTGGGATACCCTTTTAGAACGTTTTCCCTACCTTTTGATCGACAACTGCGCTTCGGGCGGGCGGCGGCTGGATATAGAGATGCTCTCCCGCTCGATTCCCCTTTGGCGGTCGGATTACCAGTGTACCTTTGACCATGACATTGAGGTGGCGCAGATCCACACCACCGGGCTAAACCGCTGGCTACCCTTCCACGGAACGGGTGTCGGTCGGTATGTGGGCGATGCCTACCGGTTCCGCTCCGCCTATGCCCCCTCCATGACGTCCTCCTTCTGGCAGTATGAAGAAAATCCTGTTGCTTCCGAGGCAGAAATGCAGACGGTTAAAAAATATTTTGCCGAGTATAAAAGCGTGCGGCCCTATTTGTCCTGCGACTTTTATGCTTTGGTGGAAAACTCCCTCTGCAATACCTCCTGGTGCGTGTGGCAATACGACCGACCCGAAGAAGGCGACGGGATCCTTATTGCCCTGCGGCGACCCAATTCGTCCATGACAACGGCAGAGCTACCGCTGAAAGGCTTGTCCGGATGCGGAGAAACCAGGTATATCCTAACAGACGCCGACAGCGGACAGACTTGGGAGGAAAGCGAAGCCAATCTAAAAGAAGGGCTGCAGCTTACGCTTTCTGAAAAGCCATCCTCCCGCCTAATTCGGTACAAAAAGGCGTAAGCCCAGTTCATACGTGAAAATCCGCTAAAAGGCCATACCTGCGGCACCTCCCTTCCATCCTCAAAAAATGGAAAATGCCCTAACAAATCTAAAACAAAAAAGGTCGAGCGTAAATTTCGCTCGGCCTTTTAGCAAACACCTGTTTTTCCGGCAGCTTCATAAAAAAAATCCAACTATATTCCTTCTAAATTTATCTTCACAGAAAAGCACGAGACGAAAATTGTCCCGTGCTGATTTCATTTAAGTAAGCAGTTTCTATGGAATGGCAAAATGCAAGCAAAGAAAAATGGCTAGAACGCTCAAAAACCGCCATACTAATAAAAACGGAGGGTTTAACCATGGGTTTTCTTTTCTTTTATACCAACTTTATTCGCGCGCTTATAATGATTATCACGGCCGTTCAAATTTCTAAACGCCGGTACAAAAAGCTGATTCTCGCTGCTGTTGTGCTGGTATTGAGCTTTATACCGTGGCTTTTAAGCCTTTTGGATATAGATATGAACCCCCTGACAGGTTTTTTATATCAAACCGTTCTTTTCATGGCGCCGTTTTTAGGCTCGGGCTATACATTCTATAATGCCTTTTCCTGGTGGGACCGAAGTGTGCATTTCCTCTCCGGCATACTTTTTTTCAGTTTCGGCATAACACTTGCCCAAAAGGTGCCCGAGGTCGGCCTTGCGGGCACTTTAATCTTTAGCTTTGCTTTGTCGCTTGCCTTGCATGAAATCTGGGAAGTGACAGAATTCGTTGTAGACAGCATCGCCCATACGGACCATCAGCACTGGCAAAAACACAGCTCTGTTGTCAATCATCAGCCCGAACAGGCAATACAGCCTCCCGGTCTTGTGGACACGATGGTCGACACCATTTTCGGCATGATCGGTACAGCGGCAGCTTGCATCGGATGGTGGATCTATCTCGCCTAACCAAGCAAGTGACTACGAAGCTTTCATATCGTTTGCCGATAGACCATTCTTACCCGCTGATCATAATCGACTTGGACTTCTGCCTGAGCAAGCCATCCGCTGGTTCGTTCACGGTGATGGAGAAAAGATTCGGCGTATAAAGAAAGATGGAGGATTCCCCGTCTGCAAAAACAATGATACCGTATTCATTTATATGAACGTCCCCAGAAGCCGATGTGTTTATTCCGCCTGTAACGGATATATTATCACCGACAGAAACATAGTTGTAGATATTCTTAATTAAATCTGTATCGCAATTTTGAGGGAAGGGATCGGGCGGATCTAAATACGTGATAGACTCGTCATAAGCAAAATTCGGAAAATACAGAGCCGTTATCGTATTGATATTGATAGCAGTGGGCGGGTCCCCTATGATAAGCATGGACACGTTACCAGCATCGGGCGCTTTGTATACAGCTTGCATGCTGCCGGAAGTCACAGGCAATCTAGAGGCAAAAATTGAAACTTCTGTGCCAGGGGATAAGTTTACAATCTGCTCCAAAACATGGGAAAATTGGTCCAAGGCAAAACAACGGGCGTTATCGGGAATTAGATTGTCTAGTTGAATCACACGCAAATTGCTCTTAAAGGGCACCGAATGGGAAAAATAGACGATGGCATTCGATGTGTTCTCCAACTGCAAACGGAGAGGGGCGTTGGCGACTGGAAGGGTGGCCAATCCGGTCATGTTGCCGGTTATATAGGGCGTATTACTCGCAAACCCATGGCCTTGGTCGGAAACCAGCTTAAAGGAAACGTTCGTCGCGCCGGTGGCCGATTGGGTAACAACATACCAATCCACCAAATACAGGCCATTTTCCATTATTGTAATCTCGCCCGTTAAAAAGTCGTAACTGATATTGCCATCAAAGCTTATGATTTGATCAAAAATCATATTATTTCCGCTGGGAACAGGGGTATTGTTGTTTTTTTGAACTTGTAAAACTATATTGCCCATAATGCATAACCTCTTTGATGCTTTATGGTACAATATATGCTTATAAGACACTAAGTGTTATATAATGGCCGCAAGCGTTCTAGGGGAAAAATATCAAAACAGCGAATGGATACCTTTTTATCTATTCGCTGTTTTCGTTTGTGTTGTGGTGGTATTTATATGGGAAACGAAAGCTAATCGCAGGTCGTATGCTGAAGACCATTTGGCACAAATAGATATACGAAAGTTCGTTTTCTTTAATTTATTCTTCCTTTTTGCTTTTTTTGAAACACCGCTTGACAAATGGAATCATTCATAATATTATTATCATATATGATTTTAATGGGGGCAGACCTATGCAAAACAAAGTAGATATAATTTTCAATCCCGTTAGAATGCGAATTATCCAGTATGTGGCACGTAACCAGCCCGCGACTGTGGCGCAAATAGCGAAAGCAATGCCCGATGTGTCGAAAGCGACTCTTTACCGACATATGCGCGTTTTGACAGAGAACGAGATTGTGCATGTAGTGGGGGAAGAAAAAATACGCGGCACATATGAACAAAGCTATTCGCTCAACGTGGGAAAAATCAGCGCGTCGGGACAGGAAAGCCGTTCCGAGTTGCAAACACTTGTCTATTCCATGCTGACAAAACTAGTAGCAGACTTTACGCAATATTTCAACAGAGAACTCGTCACCCCGGTGAAAGACAAGGTCTTCGTAAGCACAAATACGTTCCATTTAAATGACGATGAGTTTGACAGTTTTACGAGGGAAATGTTTGCGGTTGTAGAAAAATACAGCCAGCTACCTACCAAAGCAAACGGTAAAACACGGATGATTACAGTCGTATCCTCCCCTGTGCCGCAGGAAGAAACGGAGGTATAAGTAGTATGCCATTAAAGAACATGAGAAAATGGTTTAGCTTAATCATCGCAGTGTGCCTTTATTACATCCTCGGGCGCGCACTTGATAGTCGCATTGTTCTCTGGGACATTCCAGAGCATCCGTTTGGTCAAATGGGGCTTAGGAATCCAAATCGTAGCGGATATTGATGTGATGTCTCATATGCAAATATTTGTGTTCTGCATTATGGGTGCTGTGGCTACATTAATTGTCGGGTATGTTATGGTGTGTGGCAAACAAAGAATATCGTGAAATCATCCAGTATGCTGTTGCGCGCAATTGCCTATTATGCTACGCTTATTTTCCTTTGCCTTGACCCGCTCTATCTGTCTGTCATAAGCCATCTTGTTGGAGGCGGGGATTTGAACGGAATGGTGCTTGTTGGCGTACCGGAAACAGTAGCAGTTATCTTTTTCCTTGCGCTGCTGGCTTTGAACTTGTTTATATTTTTCAAACTGGTTTATCCGTCTTATAAACAGAAATTTATGGAGAGCACATAAAGGATAATCCACATGAACCAATCATACATCGCGAATTGCGCCCATGATTCGGGTAAAAGACATGACCACACCTTGCCGATTGCAGCCGGAGTTTCCTGCAATGGAAGATAAACTCCCTTGTAGTTGTCAACACAGGGCAGATCGCATATAAAAGCCCCCAAAAAAGATAGTCCTGCGGAGAAACCGCAGGACATCTTTTTTGGAACTATATTCTGGTGCCGCTGGCCGGACTCGAACCGGCACGGTATTTCTACCCACGGATTTTAAGTCCGTTACGTCTGCCTATTTCGTCACAGCGGCCAATATATAAAACTAACAGTAATATGTTATCATAAGGTCTTCCAAATGTCAAGCAAATTGCAGGCCCGGATTCTACGAATAAAGGGATTAAAACGCTCTCATCCAAGGCATATTTGACCACGTTTGCATAAAAACATACATTTTTATGCGTCCTGCGTTCATCTACCCTTCCCTTACTGCTATTTCTCTAAAGCGACCCGAGCGCCCAGCCGTTAACTTGACAAATAATCGTAATATTGTATAATTATACAATATTACATACAAAGGAGTCCGCGCCATGTCGCCAAACCGAAAAGCACTGAAAGCGGCTTTTCCACATACACTTCCCATATTGACCGGCTATCTATTCCTAGGGGCGTCTTATGGGTTTCTGATGGGAAGCAAGGGCTTCCCGCTTTGGTATACGCCACTTATGAGTCTGTTCATTTACGCAGGATCTATGCAATTCGTATCCGTTCAGCTTTTGTTGGGGGCGTTTCAGCCCGTCTACGCCTTTGTCATGGCTCTTATGATCAACGCCCGGCACTTGTTTTACGGGCTTTCTATGCTGGAAAAATACCGGGGCAAGGGGATCTTCAAGCCCTCCCTGGTTTTTGCTCTTACCGACGAAACCTTTTCGGTTGCCTGCTCGGCGGCCTGCCCGGAGGATGTGGACGAAGGAAGATTTTTATTTTTTATATCCC
>DUUG01000231.1 GCA_012841675.1 Clostridiales bacterium | reverse complement strand
CCACACCATCCCATCAAAAATTGATTCAATCTCTGAATGCGGTATTCTATCGGATATGGCATCTTACGTGAAGTAATTTTACGTACTTTATTCTTCATTCGCTTTAGACTTTCTTTTGCAATGCGAATAGGAACCAGTCTGATTTTCCGTTGGAGCCGGATCCTGCACCCTTCCGCATCCGGCCAAAAGTAGAGTCGCAACCAAACACACGAATCTCATTTTCACACAAATTCCTCCCATACTACACAAGTCCTGCTCCATCCCCGTTATCCAAGCACTATCTGACGAATTTCATTCCATCTTGTTTAACACAAAAGCAAGAATCCGTTCCCTTGTTGTCAATCTTATGCGCTAGAGATAGGACTACTTCGTGTCCACCGAGGCATCTTCAGATAATGCCGGACAATATGCGAAACACAGGTATACATCCCCAATTTTGGGAAAGTTTATGAGTATCATAAGGGTTTGGGAAGGATCCAATCTGCGCCGCTTCGCTAATCCTAAAAATCGATTCTGCCGCTTTTCATAGCGCCCTTTCCCTTTTTGGCGGCGGATTTGCTTTCATTATATCGTTTCAACAAGCGAATGCAATGACATAACAATGACATTTCAATGACACATTGTCAACCAACCTTCTTCCATTTATTGACAAGCCTAGCTTTCGGGTGCTATACTTTGATGGAAAGCATGGCATTCCCTTGCCAGAAAGGAGCGAGCCCTGTGCTTTCTGAAAACCCTTATGTACAGCTTTATATTAAGCGCGTCTTAAGACGCGTTCCGTTCGACGAAGACCACGAGTATGTTGCCGGCGAAATTACGAGAGAGCTAAACGAAGCCATTTCCGACGAACACAAAAAAAATCCCGATCTCTCCATCCCGAAGCTCATCAAGCGGCTGGACGACCCGCCTGTTATGGCACGGCATTATCGGAAAAAGTACGGTTTTACAACGAAAAGCCTGATGCTTTTTAACCAGTCTATGATCTACGCCAGCGTAGCGGCACTTTATATGGTTACCGCTTTTGTTGTGTTCCGTTTGTATCCTCAGCGGGAATATGTTGCCTACGCCATCTGCGCTCTCTCGGCTGTTTGGGGCGCCAAAATTGCATTCGATTATTTTTTCCCCATTCAGCACGTCATTTTAACGGCTTTTGTTCCCCCGTTTTTGCTTTTGTTTTATCCCATCAACAATGCCTATCAGGCTTCCCTGCGCGGTGTGGGAAGCTTTTGGGACCTACTGTTTTCACAGACCCACCGCGTTCCCTTTGTCCTTACCGCCATCTATCTTTTCCTCTTTCTATCCCTGCTTAGCTTTCGTTATATACGTCTGTTCCACCCCGTATGGGCCAAAAGACGCACCAACGGGTTATTAACGCTGTTTTACGGATCGATCGTCTGCGCAACGGGGCTTCTTATCTTCGGTGTGGTTTCCTTGGGAAACATCTATACGCGGGAATCAAACCAGGTGCTATCCACGCTCATGTCCGAAATGTCGGCCTATTCGTTTCATCCCGCCGCGCCAACGGCCCCTGCGGAGTCCCTTCGAAAGGCGGCTCAAACCACTGACCGCGTTACGAAAACGTATATCGGTATCCTGGTACCTCCCCACAAGCAGCCTAACCTCTCCGCAGAAGCGGCAATCCATGCACTTTCTCTATATACTCAGGGGCCCGATGCACTTGTTGCCTATTATCATACCAGCTATTCACCCAAGGCCAACCGTCCTTTGCCGGCAGATAAGCTGGAAAAGCTTGTAACGGATTTGGAAAAAGTCTTTCGCGATGCCCTCCAAACAAAGGGAAGCGGCCTTCCCGCACTGGTGGAGCTGCAAAAGCAGTTGGATATAGAGATGACCGAGTTTCGAACGGGTGTGCGCAAGATATATGAGAACTGGATTTACGAAGGAACGATTTTTGAGGAAAATCCGGAAGAAACGACCCCTTAAACAAAAATGCGGCAACGGGAGAATCCGTTGCCGCTTATGTTATTTTTTAATCAAAATATCTCGAATTTCCTCAAGAAGAAGCTCTTCCTTGGTCGGCTCAGGTGCGGGGGCTTCCTCTGCCGCCGGCTCTTCTACAACCGGTTCCTCTACAGCCGGTTTTTCCTCTTTTATCTCTTCTTTTCTCTCAAACCGGGCACGCAACTTGCCCATCATGCGAATCACAACAAATATGGCCAAAGCAACCAGCAGGAAATCAAATATGTACTGGATAAAGCTGCCATAGTTTAGCGTAACCGCAGCGTTAACCACCTCCCCTGCTTCATCCACCGTCGCTTCGCGCAGGGTGATGACTAATTCTGTGAAATTGGCTTTTCCCAGAATCAAACTTAAAAGCGGCATAATAACATCATTTACCAGCGAGGAAGCAATTTTGGAAAACGCACCGCCAACAATGACACCGACGGCCATATCAACTACATTACCGCGGTTTACAAACGCCTGAAAATCTTGCAAAAACGTGTTCTTTTTTATTTTTTTTACAATGCTTTCCCCCTGTTCGATAATTTTTCGCATGGAGAACATGCGCCTCCCTTACCTGTACTATGCAAAAATTATACCTTTTTGCCCCATGTTTGTCAACCTAATAAATGACGCCTTTGCAAAACCTGCCTCTTCTGTAATCGGCGCAGATTCTTTGGGTAACCTGCCCCTTCAGAACAAGTTGATTTGTATGATTTGCACAATGTTCCAAGTATTTGTTGACGAATAAATGTTTGTAATTATGCTTGACAATAGGGAGAGGGCGTTTTCCTGTCAGTTTGTTGCGATTATTGATTCACTTGCGAAGGAGAGGGGGCGTATGCTTGCAGAAAGGATTAAGCTATACTGCTAGCACCGGTGTTTATGAAGCGATTCTAAACGACCCCATGCCAGTCAGCTCCGGAAGCAGTTTAAGTATCCCAGTTTCCGTATTATTTACTTATAATAAAAAACATTCATCCTATCTTATTTGTGTAGATTCATTAAGCTAAACTGATTTGTGTCATATCGACGCACTATCATAAGAAAGAGAGGAATTCCCGTGAAAAAAAGTGCATTCACAGCAATTTTGCTGTCAATTGTTATATTGGCCGGCGGCTGCGCGAACGCCGCGGGGCAAGTGCCGAAAAACACGTCGCAGGCGGGAACAACGGATATCACACGCGAATTTCCCATTCAGGAAGTTCCCCTATATAGCGCCGCAGGAAATGACTTGATGCAGTTGGACAACTCCCTTGACCTGGGCTTTCTCACGGAGAAAGACAGCGTGCCTTTGGCGCTGCCGATTTACAAAAACCCCTACCCCTTCGGCATGGAAGGCGCGCTTTTTGAATTTACCGATTCGATGAAAACGGCGCTAAAAGAAAAACTGACCCGGTTTCTTAATATTTTAGACGGCGGACAAACCGAGCAGGCATATGATATTTACGAAAACGATGTTGTGCCCGAAAAGTTGTTTTACGACGGGGGCAACACCAGATTTAACGTCGGTGTCGCGGATATTTCCCTCTCCACAGCAGAGTACAACCTGCCCGCGGACACTGAAAAAGGAACGCTCCTGGAAAATGCTCTGGTCAAGGCTGCCATGGCATTTTTAGAGATTAAAAACCCGGTTTTGCACCGAAAAATTTCCTATTTTTACGACGAGACCGGTCTTGTCACCGATTATGTATATACAATAACGGAAGAAGCGGACAACTGGTTTGAAACGGCGCTAAACAAAAGCTTTACCTACATCACAGTTTCCCGCTTTTCCAGTGAGGAGAAAGCGGTGATGAATATTTTCCATAGGGGAAATCCGGAAAAAATCGGCGAAATCCCGGTGCTTTCCCGCGAAGCCGTGACGGCTTAT
>DUUG01000230.1 GCA_012841675.1 Clostridiales bacterium | reverse complement strand
TTTTTCTTATTCTATTTCAGATACTTCCGCTACTGAAACTTCAAAAGCGGTTTTCACAATATCTCCCTGCTCCGTTTTTTTGATGTACTCCCTGCTTTGCACCCGGCCTTTGCAGGCAATCGACGTGCCGGACGAAAACTCGCTGGCTGTTTTTGCGTTTTTCCCCCAGAGTATCAGCGGCAAAAAGTCGGAACGTCCGTATTTCCTTCGAATTGCCAGCATAACATCGCAAAGCTCACGCCCTAACGGCGTGACACGGTAGACAGGCGGCTTGCAAAGTGTTCCGGTCAGCTCAATTCTGTTTTCAGGCGGGCCTTCTTCTTTTACAATGGACTTGGCCAAAATCGATAGAATCAGGCGGCTTCTCCCGTCCTCCACATGATTACAGGAACGCATAGAGCCTTCCACCGTAATACTATCCCCGGCGGATACGGGTGTTTTGCCAAGATCCTCCTCAGAAACCAGAAGGTTTAACGTGTCCGTCCGACCGGATAGCCTTTCCACGCAAATGGGAAAGGTATAAAATCGGCGCCCACCGGCCGTATGGGAATAGACCGGATCGGTTAGAGCTTCACCCCTTAGAAATACCGCATTGATATCTTCGCCCTGTTTCATTTGTTCTCACCCTTTTCTCATTTTTCCTTAATAAAAGGTATATTGAGAAAAGAGCCGTTTTAGAAGCAGAAATCAAAAGTCTATATTCATAAAATCTTCAGGCGGTATTCCGCATACAAGCAAAAGCCCCGCTGCAAGGCAAGCAAGCTCTGGAGAAAGCATTGCCGATCGGCGGGAAGGAATTTCCTGCACTTCTCTGGTTTCCCCCATAACGGGCAATTCTCTAAGCAGCGAAAAGATCAACCGCTCATCCGTTACGCTGGATATGCTGACGGTATTTTTCTGCGACAAGCCGCAGCTTACTATGCACGCGCCTTCAAACCGACGAAAATACCTGACATTTTCCCCCGGGGCAAACAGATACGGATGCCCGCCCTCGATTCCGGACAAAAAGATTCCGTCTGCCCGGAAGCGATTGCCCCCATTCTTCAGTTGAAACAGTCGATTGTCGTAAGAAGATAAAAAATCGAGTAGAGGTTTCCTTTCTCTGCCAAAGACTGTGCATTGTGCCAGTTGACCCGTACGGTTCATTGCATCCCCTCCGAAAAAAGCATGGCTATCTAGCCATGCTTACTATCGGCAAGTTATAGGAATTTTATTCCTACAGGGAAGAATCCTGCAAACAAACATCAATCGCTTCGCGGATATTGGAAACACGCACAACTTCCAACCCCTTCGGAACGGAAATAGGCATAGCACCCATAGAAGGACAGACGCACCGGCCAATGGACAGTCGGGCCGCTTCAGCAAACCGCTGTTCCAGCCCGGATACGCGGCGAAGCTCTCCTGTCAATCCTACCTCGCCGAAGATTACCGTATCCTCACATACCGGCCTGTCGCGAACGCTGGACGCTAATGCAACGACCGTGGCAAGGTCGGCAGCCGGCTCGTCAATGCGAAGACCGCCAACCACGTTGATATATACGTCTGCACTGCTGACCAAAAGCCCGGCTCGTTTTTCTAAAACGGCAAGCAGAAGCATCGCCCGGTTATAATCTATCCCGGATGCCATCCGCCGCGGGTTCCCAAAAGAAGTGGGAGAGACAAGGGCTTGGATTTCCGCCAAAATAGGCCGCGTTCCCTCCATCGAGCAGGTAATGCAGCTTCCCGGCACACCGGAGGGCCGTCCTGCCAGCAACGCAGCCGACGGGTTTGGCACCTGCACAAGCCCCGTCGTTGCCATTTCAAACACGCCAATTTCGTTGGTCGAGCCGAAACGGTTCTTTGCCGCACGGAGAATGCGATAGGCGTTCTGCTGCTCGCCTTCAAAATACAAAACGCAATCGACCATATGCTCTAAAATCTTGGGGCCGGCAATTTCCCCTTCCTTGTTTACATGGCCGACAATAAAAACAATAATTCCCGTGGATTTGGCAAGGCGTAAAAGCGCCATGGTGCATTCGCGAATCTGCGCCAAATTGCCCGGCGCAGCTACATTGCCTGCCCGGTAAATAGTTTGAATAGAGTCAACGACCAAAACGCTAGGTTTTGTTTTCTCAACAGCCCCAAGCACATGCTCTAAGCTCGTTTCCGAAAGCAAAAAAACCTGATCGGAGGTAACACTCAGCCGGTCTGCCCTAAGCTTAAGCTGCCTTCTGGATTCTTCTCCGGAAGCATAGAGCACGCGCCCTTGCTTGGCCAGGCTTTCGCTAATTTGAAGCATCAGCGTCGATTTGCCGATCCCGGGCTCACCGCCGATTAAAACCAAAGAGCCTCTTACGGCGCCGCCGCCCAAAACCCGATCCAGCTCGGTCAACCCTGTGGGAAAACGGATCTCATCTTCCGTAGATATATCCGGCAACGCCTGAGGAACAGCCGCTATACCGGCCGGCAAACCGAGCGAATGTGAAGCGGCAGCAGGCTCAGGTGTAGCTTCTATTTCCTTTAAGGTATCCCACTCGCCACAGGCTGGGCATTTCCCATACCACTTTGCACTTTCCCCTCCACAGGAGGTGCAAGCAAATACCGTTTTCTTTTTTGCCGCCATGTAAGCACCGCTTTCCTGTATGTATTTCTTTCGTAAATGGATCTAACTTCGTCTTATTCTACTCTATAAATACTTCTTCTGTCAAACTAAGGATCCCGGCGGCTAGGGTATACGCCATTTTATTCTGATAATCCGGCGATATTAAAAGCATTTCTTCCTCCGGGTTGGATAAAAAGCCGCATTCCACAATTACAGCAGGGCAGGTCAACTGTTTTAACAGAAATACACCCGGCGGGGATTTGGATGGAACGCGTTTGTTTTCCTTCTGTAAAAGAGAAACCACTGTGTGCTGCATGACGGTTGCAAGGGCCTTACTGCCCTCATGGTTTTGAGAGTAGAAGGTCTGTGTTCCCCTGCTGCTTAAATTTTTGAAAAAATTTTGATGGATGCCGACGTAAATAGGCCGTTCCTGCTCCATAGTAAAAGTCAGCCGATACACCAGATCCTCCCGCTTTTGCTGGCGAATGGATTTTGCGCTCTCGCCATGAAGGGACCGGTCATCTTCCCTTGTAAGCACCGTTTGAACACCCATAAA
>DUUG01000229.1 GCA_012841675.1 Clostridiales bacterium | reverse complement strand
GCGCCCGTCGATGGCGATTACATACGCGCCTTCCTTCTCCGGCAGAACCATAAGCCGCCTAAGCAGCGGAATTAGCGACGTCAGCCCCTGTGACACCACCCGATAGGCAGGCCTCTCCTGCTTGCGATAGATGTCACTGTGATGGAGAGCTCGTATCCCGCCTGCCTCGTATGCAGCTCGGGCGGCACGCCATTCCGCGGCGGAAAAGGGGAAGGCGCCTTCCTGGGCAAGTTTGCTTGCCACGCCGAGAAGCTGCAACATATTCGCCGTATTTCCGGCGTCTCCGTTTTCGGCCGTAAGGACAAACATAGTAAAAAGCCAGTCGGGGGGGAGCCCTTTTTTGATCCACGCCCCCAGGTTTACACGGCAAAACCCCGGCGAAATAGGTTCAACTAAGGGCTCATCAGAAGCCTTTATAGACGCCATCTCCTCCTCGAAATACCGCCGGGCCGCAGTAATGTCCGAAAGCAGATGCTCCGCGCCGAAAGCCGCCTGATAGCAGAGCTTGATAACGTCCTGGGGCTGCAGGCAAGGGTGGAGGCGGGCTTGCCGGCGAAGGTAGTCCCTAATAGTCATGGACTGCCGCCTTGGTGTACCGGGCGGGAATCAGCCGGGCCTTTTCCAAAACCACCACGATGGTCGGAATCAAGGCCAGATGAATAATAATGCCCGGCAGGCTAGTGACGAAATACCCGGTGGCCCAGAGGCTTAGGGTAAATTTGCCCGGCGCAAACAGGAAGCCGCGGAACAAACCGGCGATAATCCGCCCTACCAGCATGGAAGTTACAAGGGAGATGTACAAATCCGCATACAGTTTCCCCGTGCGGACAAATTGAAGAAGCAAGCCTGCCACAAGGCCGTACGCTGCCAGCTCTACCATCATGGGCGCCAGATACGGCGCAGGCGGCATACCCGTGGTAAGCATAGAAACCAACGGCCCCAGCAACCCCGCCACAAAACCGAATGCCCATCCGCATACCAGTCCGCACAAAAGCACAGGAATATGCATGGGAGACAGTATCGTCCCGCCGTTGGGAATGGCGTGGAATGCCATGGGCAGCACCACGCAAAGCGCAATGCAAACGGCGGTTATGGCCAATTTTTTGATAATAGACATACAAACCCTCCTAAAAATAAAGCCACGAAAGCCTTCTCTCTTCTGAGAGAGAATTGCCTTCGTGGCATATCATACAAAACAGTTAAAATCCAAGCGTTCTTCGGAACGCAAACTCCTCCTTCAGGAAGAGTATTACCGGAAAGATTATACCATACTTCTCTTTTTCCGTCAAGGGAAGCGTTGCCGCTTCGGGTTGCTTCTCTTGCAAAGAAAGCCTACCTGTGCTAAACTAAAATATATAAAATTATTATGCCGTTTGGCGTTAACGGATAGGGAAATATGAGAGTATTGCTAATTATTCCTGCCTATAATGAGGAAAAAAACATTCAAAAAGTCATTGAAAGGGTACGCGCCTATCGAGAGCGGTGCGATTATACCCTTGACTATGTAGTCATCAACGACGGGTCTACGGATCAAACCAGACAGGTCTGCCGCGAAAACGGCATTCACCATATTGACCTTCTGCAGAATCTGGGGATCGGGGGTGCTGTGCAGACGGGGTATATTTATGCCCGGCGGGAAGGGTATGATTTTGCCGTTCAGTTTGACGGGGACGGGCAGCATGACTTAGAAAGCCTTTCGCAGCTTTTGGCACCCTTGCAAAGCGGACAAGCCGATTTCTGCATCGGTATTCCCCCGACGAGGGAAATTATATTAAAATGGCCAGAAGGCTGGCGGCAGGCGAAGCCTACAGTTATTGGGGCGGCAGGCCGGATGCGTATGTGACGCCGGGATTCCCGCTGTTTCTGACTCTTTGCATGAAAATATTCGGCTCGGATGTATACGGGCTTTATTGGATTAAGGTAGTGCAGGGGGGACTTACCGCCTTGACGGTGCTTTTGACCTTTGTGCTAGGAAAACAGCTTACCAAACGGTATAGCGCCGGGCTTATTGCCTGTATTCTTGTGGCGTGCAACGGGGCTTTCCCCTTTTTAAGCCGTTTTTTGCTTACGGAGACGCTGTATTATTTTACCATGATGCTCTTTTTTGTGGTTTTTGTATACGCATGGAAAAAAGACACATGGTGGGCACACGCTTTGGCCGGGGCGCTATTTTGCGTCAGCGTCATGGTGCGGCCCCTTCTTGCCATTGTTTCCCCGTTTTTATACCTGCCCTTGCTTTGGCATAGAAGGCAGTGCCTGAAAAAGGTGCTTTGGTGTGCTGTGGCCTTTGCCGGTGCGTTTTGCCTGGTTGCCCTTCCGTGGTGGATTCGGAATATGGTTACTTTGGGCCGATTTGTCTTATTCGCCACCCAAACTAACCCTATTTATGCAGGGCTGGCCCCCAATGTGCAGGCGCTGGGCCTAAAGGATCCGGGCAGCTTCATGGGGAACATTAAGCTATTGTTTAAATTGCTTTGGGAGCGACCGGGCGGCACCCTTTACTGGATGACCCTTGGAAAGTTTGAGATCATTTTCCTTCGGCCTATTGGCGTTTGGATTATGAAGAATTTAACTACTCTCGCTACCCAT
Source organism: Clostridiales bacterium (assembly GCA_012841675.1). Lineage (GTDB taxonomy): Bacteria > Bacillota > Clostridia > Oscillospirales > QAMX01 > DUUG01. The sequence goes on along the minus strand of DUUG01000229.1, from coordinate 1,409 downwards.
ATAACGTTGTATCTGGGGCTTTTAGGCGCAGGGATTGTTTTGCTCCTGCCTAAGGCCCGCTGGGCGTCCGTTGTTTTCTTTGTGTATCTGGCCGCCTCCTTTGCCGTTGTCCCTTCGGCGCGGTACGGGCTTCAGTATATGCCGTTTTTGGCCATTTTTGCCGGCGGCTTGATAACGTTTCTTGTCGAGAAAATTAAAGAGTCTCGAGCGCAGGCCCTTGCTTAACCATTTCCCGTAAGAAAAAACAGGCCTTTGCGGAGCCGGCTGCGTTTACAAAAACCCCTGATGCAAGTTTTGCATCAGGGGCTTTTATGCCGTTTCAACAGGGGGTATTGGAAAGGGGGTTCTCGTCGTTATTTTTGATTTTCGTCCACATATTCTTTTGCGTTCATAGTCTGGTCTAAATTGGGGCGGGAGGTTTTAGCGATACGGCTCATTTTCTCCCGATTGGACCAAGCCGCCGTTCTATGGTTTTCGATGGGCTTTTTAGGTTCTTTCTTTGAAAGCATAAGATCCTCCTTCCGACAGTTTTATTATTTCTCCAAAGGGTGAATTTATAAAAGAAAAAGCTGGAAGATCGTTTAAGGATAATCTAAAGCAGGGCCCATATACTAAACCAAGAAATTCGCCTTAGGAGCATTGCCATGAACATGCGTTTTGATATTGTCTATTATGAGCCGGCTGCTTTAGATTATTTTCTTGGAAAAGCCCTGAAAGAAAAGTTTTCCGACATTCCCTGGGTAGAAATCGAAAGCCACAACTATATTCCCGAGCTGACGGCCAAAAGCAACCGGGAATTTACAAAGCTGAAAAACCATCTCATCATCGGCATTCGGAAAACCCACAAATACACGCCCAACCATAAGGTTTCCGACTGGCTCGTTCCCTATACGTCCTCCGGCTGCAAAGCCATGTGTTTGTATTGCTACTTAGTCTGCAATTACAACAAATGCGCCTATTTGCGCCTGTTTGTCAATCGGGAAAAGATGCTGGACCGCCTTATCAAAAAAGCCGACGCAGCACCAGAGCCGCAGACCTTTGAAGTCGGCAGCAACAGCGACTTAATCTTAGAAAACGTGATTACAGACAACTTGCGCTATACTATTGAGCGTTTCGCCCAAGAAGGCCGGGGACATCTGACGTTTCCGACGAAATTTGATATGGTGGAGCCTATTTTAAACCTGGACCATAAGGGAAAAACCATTGTTCGCATGAGCGTAAACCCGCAGGAAATCATTCGGCGCGTGGAGCTTGGCACCTCGCCCCTGCATGCCAGAATTGACGCGATTAACCGCATAGCCGAAGCGGGATACCCTGTGGGGATTTTGATTGCGCCCATTATCCTGCTGCCCGAGTGGAAAAAGCTGTACGGCGAGCTGATTGACCAGCTTGCCGACACCCTTTGCGAG
>DUUG01000228.1 GCA_012841675.1 Clostridiales bacterium | reverse complement strand
TTAGACGGCGTAACGCTTTCCATCCAAGAGGGGGAGATTTGTTGTCTGCTCGGCACCTCGGGTTCGGGAAAATCGACGCTGTTAAACTTAATGGCAGGGCTTGATAAGCCCACATCGGGCCGTCTTATGGTTTGCGGTAAGCGGATTGATAAAATGAACGAAAAAAGAATTACGATTTTAAGGCAAAAAAACATGGGATTTGTGTTTCAATCCTATAACCTGCTGCCTAATTTGACGGCGCTGGAAAATGTGGCATTGCCGCTGACCTTCCGGGGCGTGCGAGCGAAAAAACGCAGGAAGGTTGCGACGGAAATGCTTCAGGCTGTGGGGCTTGGCGACCGCATGCGCCACAAACCCACGCAAATGAGCGGCGGACAGCAGCAGCGTGTCGGCATTGCGAGGGCTTTTGTGGCAAAACCCCGTATTGTGTTTGCAGACGAGCCTACTGGAAACTTGGATTCCAAAACAACCCTGGACGTAATGGAGATGATGATCCGCATGGCCAGGGAAAACAACCTGACTTTGGTCATTGTAACCCACGAAGCGGAAATCGCCTCCTATGCCGACACCATCTATTCCATGAAGGACGGACGGATTACCAAAGTGGCCAAAGAAAACGTACATAAAAAAACGGAGCAGGAGAACATAACCCAGCGGATAGAAGAAATCAAGAAAGAGGTGCAGGAAAATCTATGAAATGGTTGCGAACAAAGCGGCATACGGCTGTATTATTGGTTGTTTTACTAGTTGCGGGGTTGTTTCCCACCGGTATCTGGGCGGAAGGCGACCTGCTCGTTTCGCTGGGCGGAGTGGCGCTGAATAAAGATGTGTACGCAGGAACGAAAAACGCGGAACTGACCCTTACCATCAACAACGCAAGCGATGCTGCGCTAAACGATGCGACAGTGTGGCTGGATGTTACCGGCTCGGATATTCTCGTGGAAACCGTCGGCAGTCAGACGGTAAATATCCCTGCTTTAAGCAGCGCCAAAGTGAAATTTATGATCCAGGCGTCTCCGGCGGCCTCCGGCGTGCAAAGCATCCAGGCTGTTGTATCTCACAGCGAACAAGAAAAAAAGTTAAGCGTTAAGTTTTCTATCAAAACGCAGGATTACAATCCTCCGATAGAAGATCCCGACCCCATCGCCTCGCCCCTTGTGCTGGAGAGCTTTACCGCCCGGCAGGAGCAAATCAATGCCGGCGAACGGGTGACTTTTGACTTTACCATCACAAGCCCCGAATGGATGTCCACCTCCAGCAAGGTGCTAGTGACGGTTAACGTGCCCGACTCGGTTATGCTTCCCACAGGGCAGACCAATACGGTCACCTTAGACCCCGTTTCCCGCACAAAGCCCGGCAAGGGCAGCATCTCCTTTGACGTGCGGCCGGAAGCCCAAACCCAAATGGTTCAGTTTGTCATCGTCATCGACTACATAGATCAGTACGGCAACGCCAAAACGGTGCAGGCACAGCGCAACTTAAAGGTCAACGGCAAGGGAACTGCCGGCGATAGAGCTGTGCTTTCCGGATTTTCCGTCTCCGGCGGTGTCATTGTTCCGGGAAGAAGCTTTACGGCTTCGGTCAACGTGCAAAATGTGGGCAGCGAGGAGCTTTCCTCTATTACTTTAAGTGTTAAGAACTTGTCGGCGGGCGGCATTTCGCCGGTTGGCGACGGGGGCATTGCCAAAATCTCCGCTTTAGGCGGCGGCAAAACGGTGCAGGCAACGTTTCATCTGTTTGCGGCAATGGGCTTGCCCTCCGGCGTACAGGAAATGGAAATCAGCGGCGTCTATACGACGAAAAGTGGTGTCCAAGGCACTTTTTCAAGCACATTTTTTGTAAGCGTTACTGCGCCCGGCGGTGCGGGCACGGCAGGGCTTCGCATTATCTCCGCGGAAGCTAAGGGTGCTACGGCGGGACAAAACGTGGATCTGGCAGTGGTTTTAGAAAATACCGGCAGCACTGCGCTGGAAAATGTGTCTATAAAAGTTTCCGGTTTGTCAACTAGCGGTGCCATGCTGCAGGGCGCCTTTGACACCTTCTCCGTGGGCACTATTCCTGCAGGCGGAAAGAAAACCGTTATCATCCCCTTGAGAATGAGCCCGCAGGCTCCCGCGTTTGTCACCTTGGATTTGACGCTGTCCTATGCGGGAGGACAACTGGAGCCCCAGAATATCTATCTGCCCGTGGCCGGCGGCGGCAGCGAAGGGGAAATAGGCGCTTCCCTGATGCTTACCGAGCTGAGCGCAAACGGTGTGGCGCCGGGCGCTGAGTTTGTTTTGACCTACACTCTGAAAAACATAGGCTCGGTTCCTCTTTCCAATTTGCGAATCAGCTTCTCCGGCGAGACTTTTGTGCCGGCCAGTGGTCTGAATCTGTTTACGGAGCAAATTTTAGAGCCGGGCGCTTCCGTGACCCGCTCTGTGAAGCTGTTGGCGGCCAATTCCCTTTCCGCCGGCATGGCCCCTATCTCTCTTTCGGTGGAATACGCCGGCGGCCAGGAGAATGTGGGCGGCTACCTCCGCGTCACAGGGGAATCGGTGGAAGGATCCATTCCGCGGGTTATTATTGACTCGTATACGCTAGATCCTCAAAATGTGGAGGCCGGCAGCCGGTTCCAGTTTACCTTCTGGCTGAAAAATACAAGCAAAACCACGGCGGTTAGCAACTTTAAAATCACCATTTCCTCGGCAGACGGCATCTTTACCCCTGTCGCCGGCGGCAATACCTTCTATACCGAAGTTATCGAACCAGGTGGTGTCGAAGAATACACCATCGAGCTTTCCGCCAAGGGGCAGGCCGAGCAGAAGAGCTACCCGATTATCATTGGCATGGATTACGAATACGGCACAGGCGGCCGATACACAGGCCATGAAGAAATCAACGTATACGTGTCCCAGCCCGTTCGCTTAGAGTTTACCAACGTAAACTACTCCATGGGCGCCATGCAGGGGGAACAGATTTACCTTTCCTTGCAGTTCTACAACAAGGGCAAAACGCCCTTAAACAACCTGACCATACTGGTTGAAGGCGATTTTATGATGATGGACGGGGAAATGTTTATCGGCAATTTCCCGGCAGGCAACGGCGACTACTTTGAAGCCTACTTAATCCCCATGGGCGTCGGTATGGTGACGGGCAATTTGGTGTTTGCCTTTGAGGACGCGGCAGGCGAGCCGAAGCGGGTGGAGGTTCCTTTGACGGTGGAGGTCTATGAGGCTGGCGACCCTGTGGGCCCGGGCGACCCCGGTCCGTGGATCCCCGCATTCCCTGAGGAGCCGATCCCTGAGGAACCGGGAACAAGCGGCGGCCTAGCTTGGTACTATTGGGCGTTAATCGGCTTAGGCGGCGCGGCTATTGTAACGGTTGCTGTCATTTTGATTGTCCGCGCCAAAAAGAAAAGAGTTTCTGCCGAGGATGACTGGGATGCGTAACGCCAAAAAGGAGGCACAGCAATGACGCAATGGGACATCTTTGCCTTCTCGTTTAAGAATTTTCTGCGCCGAAAAACCCGAAGTATTTTGACGGTTTTAGGTGTTATCATCGGTACGGCGGCGGTTGTCATCATGCTGTCTATCGGAGTCGGCATGAACAAGGGCTTTGAGGATCAGATCAGCCAATGGGGCAACCTTCGCCAGATTGAAGTGTATCAGAACTACGGCTGGCCTGAAGACGGCGGATCTAGCGTTGAAACCGGTTATATGGACGACATATCCGTGGAAAACATCCGCGCGCTGGAGAACGTCTACGGTGTGACGCCTAAGGTAACCTACTATATTCCCTTAATTGTCGGCCGGAAGCAGGCATTTGTATCCGTTATCGGTCTTGACCCGGCCGAAATGGAAAAGTTCGGCTATACCATCGGCACAGGCCGGCTTCTAAACGGCGAGGATAAGGGGCAGAATCACTTTGTCATGAGCTATACCGTGCCGTTTCTCATCTCCAACCCGAGAAAACCGGTCTACTGGTATGAAGCATATCAGGGAGAGCCTCACCCCTTTGACCCTTTGCTGGAATCCTACAAGATCACCATGGATTCAAGCTACGGCCAGGGATATCAGGATCTGAGCCGACCCAAACCCAAGCTGTATAAAGCCACCTGCGTGGGAGTTCTGAAGCAGAAGGGCGAAGGCCTGTACGACGAAAACATGATTGTCATGGACATCAATCTGGTTATGAAATACCAGAAGGAGTATGAAAAGCAGCAGGGCGGCGGGGGCGGCGGAGGCGACGTAATCATCTACGGCGACTACATTGTAGCACCCGGCAGACCCAGCAGACCCGGCATGCCCAGCCCGGGCGGGTCCGGTTCCGATAGCGGGCGGAAGCACATCTACAACCAGATTGTGGTTATGGTAGATGAAACCAAGAATGTGCAGAAAGTGGAAAAAGCCATCCGCGATATGGGATTTTCCACCAGCAGCTCCATGTCTTACCTGACCGAAATGCAGGAACAGACCAAGTTTCTGCGCATGATTTTAGGCGCCATCGGCGGTATTTCCTTCTTTGTGGCGGCACTGAGCATTACCAACACCATGATTATGTCTATTTACGAGCGAACGCGAGAAATTGGCGTCATGAAGGTAATCGGCTGCCGGATTCGGGATGTGCGCTCCATGTTTTTGGTGGAAGCGGGCATTATCGGGATTGTCGGCGGTGTGGCAGGCGTGGGCCTAAGCTATGGCATGTCGGCGCTTCTGAACTCCTTAGCTAGAAGTGGCGGCGGGCTGTTCGGCTACTCAGGCACATCGGCCGTGTCCATTGTGCCGCCGTGGCTGGCCCTTGTGGCTCTTTTGCTGGCGACGTTTGTCGGTGTGGTGTCGGGGCTGTATCCGGCCATCCGTGCCACACGTTTGCCCGCTTTAGAAGCCTTGAGAAATGAGTAATAGAAAAAGAAGGCCCGGCAGCTTAAGAGTTGCCGGGCCTTTCAAGCAACACCCCATGGGGCTTTAGAGGAAATTTGATTTCCCTCTTTACAAAAAGCGTAAAATAAGGTATAATAACTAAGTAACGCATTTGCGCCCGTAGCTCAGCTGGATAGAGCGTTAGACTCCGACTCTAAAGGTCGCACGTTCGAATCGTGTCGGGCGTACCACGTAAATCCCCAAAGCCAGAAAGGCTTTGGGGATTTTGTTTTTTCGGAATATCAACCGTAATTTTGAAAATGTCACAAGTTGTTTAGGGCTGATGCGGTAGAATATGGCGATGTTCTGAGGCCAAATCTGCTTTTCCCTCTTTTAAACATTTTTGTAGCAAGCTTTGTGCTTACATTCAGGTTCGCTCTGAATATTTGCAAGCCTCATTTTAAGATGTAGGGAAATTTTGACAACAAGAATGCGATGATTAATGATATAATAGTGACTGACTCTGGATACAGACACACTAAGCTCTTTTTTCTTCCGTGCACTCATAGCAGTTTTGCCCAAAGGGGTGTATACGGGAAAGCCAATCACAGCAACTTACCAGGCCTATGACGATCCAGATGTTTTATTGCGTGTATGGCTGATCGGAGAGTTAGAAGAAACATATGTGACTTACAAGTATATAAACCGAAAAGTTCGCGAAAACAGCCTTTCCGTGTTGGAAGAATGCAGGGAGCCATAGGATTATTCAGTTGCGTTACGTGTCCAGTCATTTGAAAAAATCAAAAAGAGCTTCAAATCT
>DUUG01000227.1 GCA_012841675.1 Clostridiales bacterium | reverse complement strand
TACCTTCGACCAATCGATAGGTAACTCGACCAGCGCGGAAAACATATCAAACTGGGACGCACCGGTGGAAAGAACCAACCGGGCCGAACCCTTTTCTGCAATGGATGCGTTCAGGCGTGCGGCAATATCTGCAGCGGCAGCACGGCCCAAAGCCACACTGTTTTCACTAATGGAAATTTTCATAGCAAAACACTCCTTTGGCTTATGATTTCTTTTTCCGTTTTCCGCCTGAAGAACCATTGCCTGCGGAACGCGGTTTTAACACAGAAGAGAAAGGGGAGGGCTTATCAGAAGCTGTATCAACAACGGTTTCCTTCCGTTCGGGCGGCGGCGGAAGCTCACTCTGGCCGTCAATGGAGCGGTAGAGATCGCGAAATTCAATCATGAAAACCTTCACAAGCCCTGCCATAGGAACGGAAACAAACATGCCAAACACGCCCCAAAGCTTATGACAGGCAAGCATGGAAAAGAGAATGGCAACAGGGTGCACATGAATCGCCTTAGCCTGCAGCCTAGGCGAAAGAATGTTGCCCTCAATCTGGTTGGAAACGATGACAAAGACCAAAACAATAACAGCAGAGCCCCATCCGCCGGTAATCAGCGCCGTGATAACGGCCGCGCTGCCGGAAATAAGAGAACCGATATAGGGAATAAAATCCATAAAAAAGGTTAAAAGCGCAAGCAATAGGGCATAGGGCAGGCCGATGATCACAAAGAAAATCAGCGAAACAATGCTGGTTCCAAGGGATATTAAAACCCGCGCTTTCAAATACCGCCAAACGATTTCGTCAAGCTCGATGGCAATCCTATGCACACGGATGCTGACAGACGGGGGAAACATCTTTTCAAAAGACCGGTAGATATTGCGCCCATCCAGCATGAAATAAAAAGTAAGACATAGAAACAGAACTACATCCAGCATTTTGAGGGAAGTATTTAAAACTCCCTTGCCCACATTGATAATCCACTGCATAATCCAGTCTTCTAGGTGGATAATCTGTTCTGAACCGGCGTCAATTAAACGGTCGGGAATGCCGATGCTGCGGGCATAAAGCTCCATATTGTCTAAAAGGTTGTTGATGGAATCGGAATAGGAGCTTGCGTTATCCAGAAGGTTTTTAAACTGCTGATATATCATCGGAAGCACAACGGCAAGAAGGCCAATGAGCAAGCCTAGTACGCCAAGAAAAACCAGTAGTGTTGGCCAAATACGCCTTTTAAACTTAAGTTTTTTCTGCAGAAAATCAATTAGCGGAATAAGTAAAAAAGCAATGGCACCGGATGTGATAAAAAGTGTAATAATATCTCCGAAAATCCAGATAAACAGGATTACCAGAATAATGCCAAAGGTGAGAAGCCATAGCTTTAAGGATGACAAAACAGAACCCTCCCGTTTGTTGTCTAAGGGACATTGGCAAACTTACTTACAAAAGGTCTATTTCCAGCGAAGCGACGGGTGCATTTTTACGGATGGACTGTATACCCTTCTGACAACTGGCCTTTGCCTTGTATCCTTCGCCCACCAACAGAATTTTTCCGCTTTCCCCTTTTAGGCGAAAGCGGAATTCGCCGGCTTTATCGCGGTATATTTCAAATTTAGGCAACTCCAACGGGGTATATGATTTAAGCGTTTGATCTTCCAACCCGGCAGTTACAGTAATAACGCGAATGACTTCGATTGTATGAAGACAAGAGTCCATGTCGGCGAACGAGTCGCTTGTGGCAATAATTTGCCCATTGGTGGCGTGCAGATTAAACCGGATGCCACCGGAGGAGGACGATTTCACTATAAACTTTCCTGTTGGCATAGTATCATTCCTTTTTGCGGCGCGTCGCATGCTGTTCAGCGTCAGAAAAAAAGGTTCAGATTTTGCAATCAGAGCATGCAAATGGGAAGCTCGTACAATACAAGTAAATTATTTACTATTATATCATAGATATGGGATAGTGCAAGGAAAAAGGGGAGAGAAACGAAATTATTTGTATAAAAAATCTAAGTCCGCTGTTTTAAAACAATGAGCAAATCTTGTTCCATAAGCTCTGTGGACGGATCCAAAACGGCCATCACCTTGTTATTCCGAATGATAGCGATGATATTAAGCGATTCGGTTTGCCGAAGCCGAAGCTTTTGCAGGCTTTTGCCAACCCATTCAGGCTTCGGGCGCATTTCTAAAATATCATACTCGTCCGAAAGATGAATATATTCCATTAAATTGTTGGATATAAGACTAAGAGCCACTCTTTCGCCCATTTCCACTTCCGGCAAAATCACACGGTCGACCCCGATGGATTCTAAAATCACCTTCTGCCGCGGGCCGTTGGCCTTAGCCACGATAAAAGGAACGCCAAGCTCTTTGGCAATCATCACTGCAATCAAAGCATTTTCAAAATCCTCGGATAAGGCGACAATCACCACATCAAAATTGCCAAGGCCGATATTTTCCATGGCGGCCTTGTCCGTAACGTCGGCTTGTACGGCATGGGTGCAAAAGGAAGCGGCTTCGTGTACTTGTGCTTCCGACAAATCGCAGCACATGACATCATATCCGTTGGAAAACAGGGTAGACGCAACACTGCTTCCAAATTTGCCAAGCCCCAAAACGGCAAACTGTGTGCGCTTGGATATATTTAAGGACTTCATAAAAAATCTCCTTAGGGTGTTTTTGTTAGCCGATCATGACGTCTTCTTCGGAATAGCGGACAAGTCCCTCCGTTTTTTTATGCCGGGTAACTAAAGCCAGCACCAGGGAGATAGGGCCAAGCCGGCCAATCAACATGCAAACCATGATGATAATTTGCCCCGGTATGGTTAATAAAGGGGTTAGATTTTGCGATATTCCGACGGTTGACAGGGCAGAGCAAACTTCAAAGATCAATTGAAAAAAGGACGGGGCGTAAGACCGTTCTGTAATAGCCAGCAGAGCCGTCATGCCGAACGCAAGCCCCACAAACAAAGTAACAATCGTCAGTGCCTTCCGAAGGGCAAGGGATGGAATGGTTCGGCCAAATACATGGGTTTCCGATTTGCCCTTTAAAGTGGCCCAAACTGTGCAAATTAGAATAGAAATCGTAACCGTTTTCATTCCGCCGGCCGTTCCTCCGGGCGAACCGCCTATCATAAACCACACAATGGACAACAGAATGGACGGGGAAGTCAAAGCGGTCTGCTCCACCGTTGAAAAGCCTGTTGTCCGCAATGTGACCGACTGAAAGAAAGAAGCCAGCACTCGGTCACCCCTAGAAAGGGGCCCCAGCGTGTTGGGATTATTCCATTCAAACACTAAAAAAAGAAGCGCACCGACGACGATTAAAATGCCGGTTGTAACAAGAGCCAGTCGGCTGTGAAGCGACAATCGCTCCTTGCGTTTTTGCCTGCGGGATAAACGGGAGCGAAACCATGCCGCCAAATTGCTCCATACAGAAAAGCCAATACCGCCCCAAATTGTAAGAATCATCAGCGTCAGATTCAGCGGAATATTGGTTACGTAGGGAAGTAAGCTCTTATTTCCGATTAAACCGAACCCCGCGTTGCAGAAAGCGGAAACAGAATGAAATACTCCGTAGCCAAATGCCCGCCAAGGTGAAAAGCCATCTTTTAGAAAAACGAAAAAAAGCACAAGCGC
>DUUG01000226.1 GCA_012841675.1 Clostridiales bacterium | reverse complement strand
CCGCTTGTGGCATGAAGCATTTGTACGATTTTGGCTGCTATTCTTTCATGTTAACTTTACAGAGCCTGGCAAATAAAGTAATACCTAGTTAGCTTAAAAAGTCTTTCAAGCGTTTTGAACGGCTCGGATGCCGCAGCTTCCGAAGAGCTTTTGCCTCAATCTGGCGAATACGCTCTCTGGTGACGTTAAACTCCTTGCCGACTTCTTCCAATGTGCGTGTACGCCCGTCAATTAGACCAAAACGAAGCTTTAAGACTTTCTCCTCTCTAGGCGTCAGGGTTTTCAGAACTCCCATAAGCTGTTCCTTCAACAACAGGAAGCTGGCCGCTTCCGCAGGCTCCGGCACATCATCATCGGGAATAAAGTCGCCTAAGTGGCTGTCTTCCTCCTCGCCGATGGGCGTTTCCAGAGAAACAGGCTCCTGCGCGATTTTCATGATATCGCGCACCTTGTCCACAGGCATATTCATTTCTTCCGCAATCTCTTCCGGCGTCGGGTCATGCCCCAGCTCCTGCAGAAGCTGGCGCGATACACGAATCACCTTGTTAATGGTTTCCACCATGTGGACAGGAATGCGGATGGTTCTCGCCTGATCGGCAATGGCCCTTGTAATGGCCTGACGAATCCACCATGTGGCATAGGTGGAGAATTTATATCCCTTGGTATGGTCGAATTTTTCCACAGCCTTAATAAGCCCCAGATTGCCCTCCTGAATTAAATCCAGAAAATGCATTCCGCGGCCCATATAACGCTTTGCAATGCTGACCACCAAACGCAGGTTGGCCTCAACCAACTGCTGTTTGGCTTCCAAATCGCCTTCGACCATTCTCTGCGCCAGGTCGACTTCCTCTTCGCTGGACAAAAGCTCTACCTTGCCGATTTCCTTTAGATACATACGAACATGGTCGTCAATGGCAAGCCCGTCCATCACATTGCCGGCATCTGCCAGTTCCTCCGTCGGAACTTCCTCAATGTTTTCCAGCTCGACAATATCGTCCAGCGGCTCAGTATCTTCTACATAGTCTACCTGAAGATCGATGCCAAGCCGTTCCAGACTATCGAAGAACGAGTCAATCTGATCCCCATCCATGTCGAGGTCTTCCAACGCGGCAGAAACCTCTTTGTAATTTAGTTTACCGTACTTTTTTCCCTGCTCTAGCAGATCCCGTACGGCACCCATTTTTTCATTTTTATCCATCTTTGGTTTATCCTCCATGCCCCGATTTGCGTTTTTTCTCTTTGAGCAAAAGCAATGGGTCAATCCCCTCCGCCTCCGACACCTCTTTGCCGATATGCTCTATCAGATCAGCCAGCTCTTGCTCCGGCCGCTGGTGGGGCAGGGCCTTTGCGAGAATACGACTGTAAAGCTGCATGTCCTCCGGCAAAAGCGATGTTGCCATAGCAGCGACCAAAAGGCTTTGATCTATACCGGAATTGTTCTCTATTTTTTCCAAAAGTGTTGAATATATACGCGCAAGCTCCTTTGAAGTAAAGCGTTCTGCAAGATTTTGCGATTTTAGCCCCGTTCCCAAATGCGGAAAGGCACTTAAAAGCGAAATTAGGCTTTCCTCTGCCCTAGCCAATGCCGGATCGGCATAGCGTACGCCCATTTCCCGCGGCGGTTGCATGAGCCGTTCCGGGTTGGTGTCGATGTTCTGCTGCTTTCTGCGCTGGGCGGCCACGCGCCTTTTCTGAAGCTGCTTGACTTCCGCCAATACCGCCTCCAGGCTCACATCCGTTTCTCTTGCCACGCGTCCGGCATATATTTCCCGCTCGGTGGGGCTTTTTATGCGGCAAAGACGCTGGGCAGCGGCCTTGAGATACGCCACTTTTTCCTCCTCGTTTAATAGGTTCTTTCCTTCTTTGACCACCTGCAACGAGTAGGATACGGAATCCGCCGCCTGTTCAATAAGTCGTTCAAAGCCGGCCAGTCCATGCTCCCGAACATATTCGTCCGGGTCCTTAGCCCCCGGTATGCGAAGCACGCGAACGGATAACCCGCATTCGGCCAAAAACTCCATGGCACGCTCCGTTGCAGCAACGCCGGCCCGGTCGGCATCAAAGGCAATGATCACCTCTTTTTTGCCGGCTTTTACCAAAAGCCGCGCTTGCTCCGGCGTCAGCGCCGTTCCAAGGGAAGCCACGGCATACCGAATCCCCGCCTGGTGCAGGGAAACCGCATCCATGTATCCTTCTACCAAAACCATCCGCTCGCCGGGGCTTTTACGCGCCTGCGGATACGCATATAAGTGAAATTTCTTCTGAAAAACAGGCGTATTACCTGTATTCAAGTATTTTTGCCCCTTGACATTAGGGTCCAGCGTCCGCCCTCCAAAGGCAATCACGCGCCCTCTGTCGTCCAGAATAGGAAACATGAGCCGATGCCTGAAAAAGTCATACACGCGTTTGTTTTTTTCACCGGCCAGCTTCACCTGCACCATCTCGGACGGTGTGAACCCCTTGGATCTTAAATGGTCGGTCAAGCTGTTCCAACTGTCCGGCGCATAGCCGATGCCGAACCGCTTAATGGCTTCCGGCGAAAGGCCTCGTTTTTGTATGTATTCCCAAGGAGCCGTGTATTTCGGGTTTTGCAGGCATTGATAGAAAAATCGTGCCGCCTCCCGGTTCGCCTCATAAAGCCGTTCACGGGCGCGCAAAAGAGAGGCATCCTCTTTTGTCGGCAGCTCCACGTGGTATTGTCTGGCCAAAAACTCCACCGCTTCTGCAAAATCCAGACGCTCTGCTTCCATAATAAAGTTGATGATGCCGCCGCCCTTTCCACAGCCGAAGCAATAGTACATCTGCTTGTCCGGCGACACCGTAAAGGAAGGCGTTTTTTCATTGTGAAAGGGGCATCGGGCCCAAAGCCGATTGCCTTTCTTTTCCAGTGTGGCATAGGAGGCAACAAGCTCGGCCAAATCGGCCCTTGCCAGCAGATCTTCTAAAAATCGCTCATCAAATCGTGCCAAACCCACCCCCCCTAATTGGCGTATTTTGCAAGGCAGGCTACAAAACCTGCCAGCTTTTTGGCGTAAAAAGCTCTTTAAAAAGCTCCACTGCATAACGGTCAGACATGCCGGCGATAAAATCGCAAAGCACGACGGAAAGCTCGTCGCTTGCCAACCGTTCTAAATATAAATTGGGAAGTTTGTCTACATTCTTTTCGTAATAGCAATACAGCTGTATCAACAAAACTTCGGCTTTCCGTTCTTCCCCCTTAGCCACAGGGTTCGTGTAAACGTTTTCAAATAAAAACGACCGCAGGCCCATCATGGCCTTGTCCGCTTCCGGAGAAAGGGAAATGAGAAACTCCGTTCCCTCCGGCCGGCTGTTGGCAATCAGATCGCCGACTAAAAAATTTATGCGTTTACTGGTGGAAACTCCAAGCACAGAACGGTATTCGGCGGGAATATCCCATTCGCTCAGCACGCCGCCGCGAATGGCATCGTCAATATCATGGCTAATATACGCAATCCTGTCGGACAAACGGACAAGCCTGCCTTCCGGCGTGCTGGCATTTCTTTCGCCGGTGTGACAGAGAATACCGTCTCTTACCTCCGCCGTTAAATTGAGCCCCTTGCCCCGCTTTTCTAACACATCCACAATCCGCAGGCTGTTTTCATTGTGGCGAAAGGGCCGGCCGGTAATTTCGGCAAGCGCGCGTTCCCCCGCATGGCCAAAGGGCGTATGCCCCAGGTCGTGGCCAAGGGCAATGGCCTCGGTCAGATCTTCGTTGAGGCTAAGGGCTCGTGCCACTGTCCGGGCAATCTGAGCCACTTCCAAGGTGTGGGTCAGCCTAGTCCGGTAATGGTCACCGTCGGGCGCTAAAAACACCTGCGTTTTATGCTTTAGGCGGCGGAACGCCTTGGAATGGATGATCCTGTCTCTGTCCCTTTGAAAACAAGTACGCATAGGGCAGGAAGTCTCTTCCTTTACCCTTCCCTTCGACCGGTCGGAAAAGGTAGCAAAGGGCGAAAGAATCAGATGTTCCCTTTGTTCCAGCTGTTCCCGGATGGTATACGGCTGTTCCATAACCTACTTTTCCTTCCTACTAGGTTAAGTATGCATAAACTCCTGCATTCCCTCTTTTTTCAGAATTATTCGTCTGAAAGAGGAAATCCCATTCTCGCATTGAGCCGATTGGTCAGCTCCGCCACGGCGTTATACCCCATTTTTTTGTTCCGGTTGTTCATGGCGGCCACCTCGATGATAATAGCCAGATTGCGACCGGGCTTTACGGGAACCGTCAACGACGGAATATTAATGCCCAATATATTCGTCTTCTGGGTTTCCTCGCCAAGACGGTCATAAACCTTGCCCTCTTCCCAAGTTTCCAGGTTAATAATGAGGTCGATTTTCTCCGTCATTTTAATAGCACCCATGCCGAATAAGCGCAGCACATCCACTACGCCTATGCCGCGAAGCTCCACAAAATGGCGAATAATCTCCGGCGCCGATCCGACCAGCGTCTTAGAGGATACGGCCTTGATTTCCACCGCATCGTCGGCAATAAGCCGGTGACCGCGCTTAACAAGCTCAATGGCCGTTTCGCTTTTTCCAACACCGCTGTCGCCCAGCAGCAAAATTCCCTCGCCGTAGACCTCTACCAAAACACCGTGGCAGGTAATGCGCGGCGCCAGATGCACCTTTAGGCCGGAGATCAGCGCGGCCATAGTCGTCGCAGAGGATTCTTCCGTTGTGAGGATGGTCGTATCATATTTCCGTGCCATTTCCATGCATTCCGGATACGGCGTCAGACCCCTTGTGATTAACAAAGCGGGGATCTTGGTGGCAAACAATTTTTCAAAGCTGTTCCTTCTGCGCTCACTGGTAAAATGCTCTAAAAACGTGGTTTCCACCATGCCGATCATCTGAATACGTTCGTTATCAAAAAAATCGTAAAAACCGGCCAACTGCAAACCACAGCGGTTGACATCGTCGGAACAAATCATAGTCTCATCATAATGTCGCGACGCATTGGCAACTGTAAATCCGAACTCCTCTACCAGATGGCTTAGCGGAATCGAATGTACTTCCTTTTCCATGAAGATCCCCCTCCGCACGATTTGTAATCGGTTGCATAAAATGCCGCCTATATATATAACATCTACCTAATTATAACTATTATAGCAAAAAACAGAACCTTCTACAAGGTTCAACACAACTTGTAAAAGCAAGAAGATACGGGTTCCCGTATCTTCTCTTAATTATACCGCTTTTCTAGGTATTCGATTAGCGCTTGGATCGTGTTGTTGTCACAGTCGGGCAAGATGACATCTGCCGTTTCCAAAACCGCCGGTGCGGCATTTTGCGGCGCAAAGGAAACGGCCGCCGCATGGAGCATATCCAAATCGTTTTCCTGATCGCCCGCCGTATATACATGGGCAGACTTTACGCCACACATTTCCGCCAGCCGCAGCACTCCGCGCCCCTTATCCGTCTTCTCGTTGAACATTTCCAGAAAATACGGCGTAGAAAACCGGAACGCGGCGCCCGAGTCCAATTTTTTCGCCATTTCCGCCGCTTTTTGCAAATTTTCCGGCGGTGCGGTTAAAAGCGCTTTCAGCCACGTACCCGGCACTTCGGCCGTTTTCTGACAGAATGTATGCGGGATTTGAAAGGCACGCATGTGTTCCATGGTAATATCGTTTGGCTGCACTATGTGGCAGGTGTCGTGGGTATAGATTTCCAAGGCGGCTTCCGGGAAGGCATCCAGCAAAGCCTGTGCCGCTTTGGAAAAGCTTTCCGGCAAATCGCATTGCCAAAGAATGGTTTCTGTACGATAATCGTAAATCTGCGCGCCGTTGGCAAACACCACCGGGGCATTGTAGGGAACGATATCTTTTAGCATATGGAAGGATTGAAACATCCGCCCCGTCGCGGCCGTAAACAAGCCGCCTTCTTCCGTAAACCAGGCAATGGCCTCACGGGTCGGAACGTCAATTTCCTTCCGGGAATTTAGAAGCGTGCCGTCCAGGTCCGATGCAATAAGCACACCCTTAAAGCGCCCCATGTGGAGTCCTCCTAAGAATGCTTGGTCAAAAATTTCGCAAGCGCTGTATAGTAGAGCAAATAGGCCGCAATCGTCGTTAAAATCACTTCCGGCACCATATAGGTTGCGTTATAGGCAAAGGAATACGTCACCGGGCCCCAGCCTTCCCAAGCGTAGCTGCTCCAAAGAAGCACACCGGAAAGCACATGGCAGGCATAGCGAAGCAAAAGACATACCGCCGAGGCAAAAACAAGCCCCTTT
>DUUG01000225.1 GCA_012841675.1 Clostridiales bacterium | reverse complement strand
GGGGCTTGTTTTGCCGCTGGCCGGGGAATAATAAGGAGAGAACAGGGCGCATGGCTCTTGCCAAAGCGGAAGAGGCTCCGCTTTCTGAGAGAAGCTCGGTCACGCCTGTCCAAAGGCAAACCGGGCCAAGAATGCCAAGGCAAAGCTGTATCGCCGCAGAGGCCCCTTCCAAAGCCGCCGTCCCGACGGCTTCCAGCCGCCCGTTGGCCGCCCCGACCAAAATCGCAGTTCCCACCATAAATAGCCATATCTTGGAAAGCATACTAGTCCCCCTTTGTACCATCACAGCATATATATGCGGCAGGGAGTTTATGCTATGCGAAAAGGCTGAAAACCCAAAAGGGAAAAATAGGGGAAAGTGGGCTTGACAAATTGGCGATTACATGGTAAACTACAAAAGTGTTTGAACGCGGGCGTAGTTCAATGGTAGAACACCAGCCTTCCAAGCTGGCCACGTGGGTTCGATTCCCATCGCCCGCTCCATAGGCGCCTGTAGCTCAGGTGGATAGAGCAACTGCCTTCTAAGCAGTGGGTCAGGAGTTCGAGTCTCTTCAGGCGCGCCAAATGCCAATCTAATATGGTGGGTGTAGCTCAGATGGTTAGAGTACCAGGTTGTGGCCCTGGGGGTCGAGGGTTCGAATCCCTTCATCCACCCCATTTCTTCTTTCTGATCTGCCTGCATATTGGGATGTAGCCAAGCCGGTAAGGCACGGGACTTTGACTCCCGCATGCGCAGGTTCGAGTCCTGCCATCCCAGCCATATTTCCGCTGATGTTGGCGGATGGGTAGGACAAGCCTTAGTGCTGCATAGCATAAGGATCTTGTTCCGTGATCCATTAGCTCAGCCGGCAGAGCATCTGCCTTTTAAGCAGAGGGTCCCGCGTTCGAATCGCGGATGGATCACCAAAGACTGCATTTCCTAGCGAAATGCAGTCTTTTTTACATATTGTTTTAGCTTAGCAAACGATGACTCTCTTTTCCCGGTGGCAAGCAAATCTGCGTTTTATGGTCGTGCCGGCGAGCTTTATATAAGGATGCGATAGGTTGCATCGGTGCGTATTGCCAAGGGGTCTTTAGAGGATCTTTCTCAAAACGCGATAGATTGATTAAAAACGCGTAAGATTATTAAATAATTTCAAATTCTTCACGGCAGGATCTAAGCCAAGCCAAAAAACTCCCAACAGAATTTCTGTTGGGAGTTTTTTGTTAGATAGTCGGTTTACAACCATGCAAGCATCCGAAAAGGAAAAGCTACTTTGCGGCCCACTTTTCTTCTTCCTGCGCCGCCAGAGATAAGCGGTACAGGTTAGCATAGTGGTCGTTGAAGGCAAGAAGCTCGTCATGGGTGCCGCGCTCAATTAGAGTTCCATGGTCCAGAACAAAGATTTGATCGCAATGCACAATAGTTGACAGGCGGTGGGCCACAGTAATGGTTGTGATCTGGTCGGATACGGCCTTCATGGCTTGGGACAGGGCCTGCTCGGTTTCAGTATCAATGCTGGCCGTTGCCTCGTCCAAAATCAAAACAGAAGGCTTAACGGCAATGGCCCGGGCAAAGGCAACGAGCTGCCGCTGACCCGCGGAAAACTCCGCCCCTCGCTCGGCGACATAGGAGGTGTATCCGCCGGGCAGACTCTTGATAAACGGATGGGCGCCAACGGTTTTTGCCGCTTGCACAATGTCCGCATCGGTGATAGTTTGGTCATTTAGGCGGATGTTGTAGTTAATATCGCCTGTAAAGAGGAATACATCCTGCTGTACAACGGAAATACAGCGCCGCAGATCGCTTTTTTTATATTGACGGATATCTTTGCCGTCAATTAGGATCTCACCCTTCTGAATTTCGTAAAAACGCGCCAAAAGGGAGATAATCGTCGATTTACCCGAGCCTGTCGCGCCGACAAAGGCAACGTTTTGCCCCGGTTCTATGGTAAAGCTGATGTCTTTTAAGACCCAGTTTTCGTCTACATAGGCAAACCAGACGTTCTTAAATTCAATTCGGCCGGAGAAGGCGGAAATTGGTTCGCCTTCGTCCAAATCTTCCAGCGAATCTTCCTTATCAATAATATCGAACACACGGTCAGCAGAGATAAGAGAAGATTGAATGGAGGTGAACTGATCCGCTAAATTGGATACCGGATTAAAGAATTGCTTAATATACAGCACAAAGGCGTATAGGGTTCCGATTTCAAGCCCGCCGAGAATGGTTCGAGGGGCAAAAAACATAAGTAAAAGCGCGGCAAACAGGTGAGAAAGGGCATTTAACAGAGGGTTAGATAAGCTGTTTAAGATAATTTCTACCATGCCAAGGCGGTAGTATTCTTTGCCTAGCTTTCCAAATTCTGCGTTCTTTTCCTTTTCTCTAGCAAATATCTGTACAATCCGCATACCATTGATGTTTTCCGCCAGAAAACCGTTTAAGCGGGAAAGTTGTGCCTTCAAACGGATGAAATTCCGCCGGGCAAAGTAGCGGTAAGCAAAAGTCAGTACGGCTACTACGGGGATACACAGAAAACTCCAGAGGGCAAGCTCGACGTTTAAAAGTATCATAGCGCCCATAATGTTGCCAATGAGCAGAATATCCTTAATAAAGGCAACAACAATGCCCGAATACAGATCACTAAGCGACTCAATGTCGCTGTTGACACGGGTCAACAGGCTTCCTGAGGAGTTGCGGTCAAAAAACTGCATATTCATGCGCTGAATATGGGCAAAAAGGCGCGTACGCAGCGTATGCATGATACGCTGTCCAAGGGACGACAGCACAAGCGCTTGACTATAATCCATAGTGACTCCGGCCAGCGTGACGCCTAAATAGATAACCGCCCAAAGGCCGATTTTGCTCATGTCATTTAGACCAATGGCGAGGTTGTAGTCAATAATCATCCGCAGAATGTACGGCTTTGCCACCTGCACCAGGTTTACCAGCGCTGCCAGCAGCAGAGAAAGGAAAAATAATCCTTTATGATGGAAGAAGAAAACAAGCAACCGCCGAAGGGTTTTTCGCTTTTTATTCGTTACATATTCAGACATACGCCCGGCGGGCGCGTTTACGTCCTGCCCGACAGACTTAGGCATTTTTCAATTCCTCCTTTGACTGCCCTGCAAGCTCTACAAGCTGACGGTATTCCGGAGAAGATGCCATCAGCTCATCGTGGGTGCCGAGTGCAAGCTGGTGCCCGTCTTCCGACAAAATGAGAATCCGGTCGGCAAGTCCCGCCGCGGCAATGCGATGTGTAACCAGAATCGTGGTACAATGCCGGATATACTCGCGGAGGTTTGAGAGAATGGCATGTTCGGTTTCCGCGTCTACGGCCGATAAGCAGTCGTCCAGCAGCAGAAGGGAGGGTTTGCGAGCCAATGCTCGGGCGATGGAAATCCGTTGCTTCTGCCCTCCGGACAGGGTCATGCCCCGCTCACCGACGGCTGTTTGATACTGCTTTTCAAACTCCATAATGTTGTCATGTATGACAGCCACCTGAGCGGCGGTCTGGGCATCTTCCGGCGTTATGTTCTCGTCATAGAAAATAATATTGTTCTCAATGGAATCGGAGAACAGGAAGGTATCTTGCGGCACATACGCAATGCTGTTGCGAAGCACATCTAGCGGAATGCGCTCAACAGCATGATTGGAAAGAAAAACGGAAGCTTTCGGTGCGTTCCAGATGCGCATAAACATATTAATAAGCGTGGTTTTTCCGGAACCTGTTGGGCCCATAATAGCCAGAACCTCGCCCGGTGCCAGAGAAAAACGGATATTCTGAAGCACAGGCGTATCCGTTCCGGGGTAGATGAAAGAATCTAGCTTCACCTTCACGGAAATGGGCTTTAGGGTTGTGATAGAGGAGTCGGCGTTTTTATCTGTAACAGTGGGAGAAGAGGCGAAAATCTTGTCAAGCCGCTGCATGGAAACAATGCCCCGCTGCCAAATCTGAATAATTCGGCTAACACGGTTAATAGGTCCCATCAAATAGGCAATATACGTATTAAAAGCGGTGAATTCTCCCAATGTCAAATTGCCATCAATCACCATGCGACCGCCCACAAAGAGAAAGATGGAGAACACAATGCCAAAGGCCTGGGATGAAATGGGGTTGATGATGGATGAAATCCGAACCATTGACATTTCGGCCTTCCATTTTGCCTTACTCAGCTCTTCAAAGTGGAGGTTTTCGCTTTCTTCTTGGGCGAATGCTTTAATGACGCGAATACCCGTCATATTTTCCTGTACCTTGGAGGAAATGTCGGAAACGGCAGCCTGCACAACCATAAAGCGCCGTCTCATAATGGTGCGAAGCTTCACAAGGGCAAACAGCAGGAAGGGAAGGGGAATCACGGCCATCATGGTAAGCTTAAGATTTGCCGTGGATACCATGTAAGGAATGGTGACGGCAATGATGGTGGTAACATCAATGATACCCACAAGCCCCATGCCAAGCATCATGCGAATTACCTGGGTATCTAAAATGCTTCTTGTAATTAGGTCGCCTGTGTTGTTTTTCACGTAAAAATCCGCCGATAGCTTCTGCAGGTGCGTAAAAAGGGTTTGCCTTAGATTCAGCTCAACGGAACGCGTGAAGCCATGGATTAAATATCGCCAAATAAACCGGGCGATAAATGAACCAAAAGCGCATAAAACCATTTTAAGTGCAAGCTGTCGAACGAGGCTTAGCTGAGATAAATCGCCTGCATTGGAAGCGTTTTTAATAGCGTCAACCGTCTGCCCCACTAAATTTGGCAATATGGCCGTCAATACTGTAGAAGTTACGACAAATGCTACCCCTAATGCATAGCGGAAGCCGTGTCGTTTAAAATAGTTCAAAACAATTTGTTTACATCGCATGCTGCTGATAACCTACCTTTATAAAATCGGGATTATATATTAGCACTCTGCCTTTCATATTCGATCTTTCTGAAGTTCCGTCCGATATAGATGCGACAAATCGTTTAAATAGTGCAGACGACGCTTGGGCGTGCCATCACTCTCTCTGGTGGAAAATAGCGAAACACTGGTGTTAGTCTGACCGAAAAAGAACAGCGTTTCACAAGGAAGATTTAAGGCGGAGTTAAATATGTACCGGTTAAATGTACCGTGACTTACAATGAGAAATTCTGAGTTTTGCGGGAAATTCCGCTCTAGATAATCTATAATCCGTTGTCCGCGCATAAAAAGCTGGCGCTCGGATTCGGTGCCAAGGGGTTTTCCGATGGACCCATCAAAAAGGGGAG
>DUUG01000224.1 GCA_012841675.1 Clostridiales bacterium | reverse complement strand
CTACCTGGGCAATCCAAGTAACGTCGCCGGCGTCACTCCCATTGAATACACACAGGGCAAAGCCAAAGGCACCGCCGCTTTGGAAGTCCGAACCGGCTCCGGACTGGAGTTTACACTTCTGCCTGACAAATGCCTCGACATACAGAACCTTCGTTTTGGCGGCATCACACTTTCCCAACAGTCTAAAAACGGGCTGACCGGAAATGTCTGGGGCTTGCCTATTCCCGGCGAGTTCAACAGCTCTGTCTCCGGCGGCATGCTGTTTACCTCCGGTTTGCGCAATGCCGGCCCCGACAGCGTGGATACGGACGGTTCCTATCACCCGGCACATGGGAAAATCGGAACCACGCCGGCGGAAAACCTTTCCGCCCACGCCTATTGGGACGGGGACGAGTATAAAATCGAGGTTTCCGGCACCATGCGGGAAAGCGCATTGTTCGGGCATAACCTCCTGTTCCACCGCACGATTACGACCTCTCTTGGCTCCAACGAGCTTTGCATTACCGACCGGCTGGAAAACCTTTCGGCCTTTGAGGAGGAATTCTGCCTTCTGTATCATTTTAACTACGGCTTCCCCTTCCTTTCTGAGGATCTAAAGCTCGTTTTCCCTGAAAACGAAGTAATCCCCAGAACGGAAGAGGCAAAAGCCGCTTTGGCCGAGGCCGACCGGATGATCCCTCCGGAGGACAATTTCTTTGAACACGTGTTCTTCCGCAAGCTGCAAGCCGATGAGAACGGCTTCTGCACTATTAAAGCGGAAAACAAAACCCTTGGCATTGGGTCCTATATTTCGTATCACCAAGAAAATCTGCCTGTGCTGACCCAGTGGAAATCCATGCGGTCGGGCGACTATGCACTTGGCATTGAGCCTTGCAATATGTATATCCTGGGCCGTAAAGCCGAAAGGGAAAACGGTACTTTACCTAAAATCGGCCCCTTTGAGACCAAGGTGTTTCAACTGAAAGTTGGCGGTTATACTTTATAAAGCCGCTTAAAAAAGGAGAAACGCCATGCCCCGTTTTTTTGTGGAACAAGCTCTTTCGCCGGGAGTTTTAGTAACCATTTCCGGCGAAGATGCACATCATATATCTCGCGCGCTGAGAATGCGTCCGGGAGAAAAAATCACCCTGTGTGGGCCGGAAGGCTTGCCCCATGAAGGCATTTTGTTGTCTTTAAACAGAGAAACCGTGCAGGTGCAAATGGGAGATCCCCTTTTGGTCACGGGAGAGCCTAACGTTTCCGTTACTCTTCTGGTGGGCATGCCCAAGCAGGACAAGCTGGCCCTTATCATACAAAAGGCAGTGGAGCTGGGGGCTTCTGAAATCATCCCCTTTTCTTCTGCCCGTACTGTGGTTCGCCTGCCGGATGCCGGCAAAGAAAAGCTGCCCCGCTGGCAAAAAATTGCCAGAGAGGCCGCCATGCAGTGCGGACGCGGCAAGATCCCCCGTGTGCGTCCCGTGGTGGTATCCTTTGACCAGGCGCTTGCCATTGCCAAAGAGTCTGATACGCCGCTGTTCTGCTATGAGGAAAGCGTGGGAACGGTTCCTTTATCTTCTGTATTGAACTCGTGTCCCCTCTCCTCTGTCTCTGCCCTAATCGGCCCCGAAGGCGGTTTTGCCCCAGAAGAAGCAGAAAAGGCAAGACAAGCCGGTTTAACCCTTGTTTCCCTTGGAAGCCGGATTCTGCGCTGTGAAACGGCTCCGCTTTGTCTGCTTTCTGCCGTTTTATATGCGGCGGGCGAACTGTAAACTGCCAAATACACAAAACCATGGTAAGGAATGATGGGTTTTATGACTGCGAATACGAAACTTTCTGTTTCTGAAAGAAAACAACTGGAAAATGTAAAAGCCAACCGCATGCTTGTAACGTTTGGCTTGACCGGAGCAGGACTTTTGATTCTCTCCCTGATTTCAAGGTTGGGTTTATACACTACGATTGGTCTTTCTACTTTAGAACGGATATTGGGACTTTGTCTGGTAGGTTTAGGCGTTGTCGGCGTAGTGGCAGGGCTGCTTTGGGCCAAATCTGACGCTAAAAAAGGCACGTCCCTTGCTCTTAAGCTGTTTAACGGTCTGACCCTTTCAGCCATTGCGATAACCGTTCTTTTATGCTCTCTTTCTGTTCTCGTCTTTTATGACTTTGGCATTCGCCTTTCCTACATACTCATTGTTTTAGTAGCAGGTTTAAGTTTAATACGACTGATGTTTCATCACGAATTCACCATTTCCGCCACAATTTTAGGCTTTGGCGCATTTCTGTTTTATGCTATGCATCGCCTACAGGCCTCTTTGCTGATTATAAAACTCATCCCGTTTGCCTGGTTTGTGGCCGGACTTGGCTTAGTTTCTGTTCTGTTGCTACTTGTTCTGTGGCGGCAGAAAGGCCGGCTGTTTGGCGTTACGTTGCTACCGAAGTCTTTCCACTATCTTCCGGCATCCATGGCCGCTTTGGCACTCTTTTTGGCACCTGTTGCTTGTCTGCTTGTGACCATGTCTTATCTGTTGTACATTGCTCTTGGCTTCTTTGCTGTTTTGCTTGCATATGGCGTGTATTACACGCTGCGCTTAATATAATATCCATCTAAGGGAGATGTAGCTATGCTCAACAAGGTTCGAGCCGCCGAAAAAGATGCGGTAAAGATCCGTCCGTTTTGGCAGAAGAAGTTTGCCAAATATTCTCATGATGATCAAGCTGTTCCTGCTGAACTGCCTTTCAAGGCCTCTCATGTCGTTGGGCCACTGCTTTCTGAGGGCCCTATGATGGTGGATAGCCTGCCCTTGGCTGACGTGCGCGATATTTGCACCACAAACGATGGCGCCGTCTGGTTTGGCGGGCCCAATGGACTGATTCGTTATGCCCCCTCCGAATATCGTCTGGATCAGGTTCAGTATTTTTCCGCCGGGCGCTATCTGCGGGATAACAACGTGCTTGCCCTGCTGCCTGATGGCGAAAACGGTGTTTGGGTTCGTACCAGCGAGGGCGTTTCCCACATTTGGTATGAAAAGATGTCAATGGACGAAAAGTCTGATCACTATTCTAAAATCGTGAAAGAGCGTCACCGGAGACACAATTTTATCGCTGATTGCATTTTTGAGGTTCCGGAAGATCCCACCTCCAAGAGCCACACTTACAGCGCCGACAACGACGGTTTGTGGACCGCCATGTATGCTGCTTCCGCCTGCTATGAGTACGCTGTGACCGGTTCAAAGGATGCGCTTGAGCGTGCCGTCCACGCGACGGAAGGTGTGCTTTCCCTGGTGGACATTGTTCCCATTAAGGGCTATCTCGCCCGCTCTTACGTTACCCGGGACGAGCGTCTTCCCTCCGACGGGTTCTGGCTTCCCACGGAAGACGGCAAGATGCTTTGGAAATCCGATACGTCCAGTGACGAGCTTGTGGGCCATTTCCTCATCTATCTGCTGGCTCATGAGTTCCTGCCCGATGAAAATCTTCGCGCGCGCATCCGAACGGCAGCGGCCAATATTATGGACTATATTATCTCCAACGGCTATTACCTCCATGATGTGACCGGCAAACCCACCCTTTGG
>DUUG01000223.1 GCA_012841675.1 Clostridiales bacterium | reverse complement strand
TACGTCCATCTGGGCTTTGGCCGCTTCTTCTGAAGTTTCCTCTAAGGGGCCTGCCACGCCGGAACCGGCATTGTTCACTAGTATGTCAATTCTTCCTTCTCTCTGCTCAACGAGTTGTACTGCCTGCTCAACTGATTGCGGATCGGTCGTATCTAAGGCGATCATAAAAACAGCGCCGTCTTTGGCAACTTCACCGGGTCTAAGCCTACGGGTTGTGCCATAGACAGTACAGCCTTTTTCGGCAAGCTGTTTTGCTATTTCCCGTCCTATTCCTGACGACGCTCCCGTTACAAGGCAAACTTTCCCGGTATGCGACACGTCTTTTCCCCCTTAGTAAAAATTCCTTATAAAATAATACCATGTTTCCATAGCAAAATGCAATGCAAACTGGTATAATATAGGTAAATTCTTCGACCGAAGATAAAATAGACTGTTTGGTCGAGAGAAAGGAGAGAAAATGAGCCTTTTTGACAAATGCGAAAAGTTCGATGTGCCGCAAAAGGTAATGGAAGAAGGGCTGTATCCTTATTTCCACGCAATCGAATCCAGGCAGGACACCGAGGTCATCATCAACGGACGGAGAACTATTATGATCGGCTCCAACAATTACCTCGGCTTGACTTCCGACCCTCGGACGATTCAGGCGGCGCATGACGCGCTGGAAAAGTACGGTACAGGCTGCTCCGGGTCCCGGTTTTTAAACGGAACCCTCGATCTGCACATTACGCTTGAGAAGGAGCTTGCTGAATTTTTCGGCAAGGAAGCCGCCGTAACCCTTAGCACCGGGTTTCAGACCAACTTAGGTGCAATTGCCTCATTGGTAGGTATGCATGACTTCATCATTTCCGATCGGGAAAATCATGCAAGCATTGTCGACGCCTGCCGGCTCAGCTACGCAAAGAGAACGCTAAAGTATTCTCACAGCAATATGGATGATCTTGAACGGATTTTAGCTCGTTTGCCGAAAGAAGCTGGCAAATTGATCGTAACTGACGGTGTATTTTCCATGGGAGGAGATTTGGCCAACCTGCCGGACATTTGCCGTTTGGCCAAGCAGTACAATGCTGCCGTTTTGGTAGACGATGCCCATGGTCTTGGTATGATTGGCAAGGGCGGCCGTGGAACGGCCAGTTATTATGGGTTGGAGGATGAGGTGGATATCATCACAACGACCTTCTCCAAATCCCTAGCCTCTCTGGGCGGTTGTATTGTCGCGTCTAAAAAAATCATCAACTACATCCGTCATAAAGCCCGGCCCTTTATTTTCAGCGCCTCCATCCCTCCTGCCAATGCGGCGGCGGCTTTGGAAGCTCTGCGCATTTTAAAGAGCGAGCCTGAGCGAGTGGAAAAGCTGCAGCAGGTGGCGGAGCATATGCGGGCACGGTTGAAAGCGGCCAATATTCCCTTCGGCAGCAGCAATACGGCCATCATCCCCATCATGACCTACACAGAACGGCGCACGCTGGTTCTGACAAGATTGCTTCTTAACGAAGGCGTGTACGTAAATCCGGTTCTTCCACCGGCCGTAGAGGAAGGCGGTTGTCTGCTTCGGACAAGCTACACCGCAACCCACACGGTGGAACAGATTGACAGGGCGGCCGATACGATTATCCGCGTATTTAATCAATACCCGCCGGAAGCCTAATTTGCAAAATCTTTTTTTGGACACTCTCCATTCGGAGGGTGCCCTTCTTTTTGTAGCAATTAAATTGGCACCCATGTAAAACCTTTTTCCGAAACCGGGGAAATTTGCAAACCGTTTTACGTTGTTGTTCCTCCCTTAGGCGTTGCAAAAGAAGGCAATCCTTCCTCTGTTGGATATTTAATGAAATCCAAATAAATGAATAATGTAACAATTTATACCATTTCGACGCATTTTAGGCGTTTTCCCGCCCATTTTGTTTTATTTCCCAAATTTTGCCTTTGTTTTTTCATGTGAAATCGTTGTATAATCGTCTTGTCCCTAATCATATACATTTTGCAGAATGAAAAGACAGAAAGGCGGGGCTTTCATGCATACATTAATACTCGGAAAGCAAAGCGCAGTGATTTTTTTTGAACCAGAGGAGGCCGACCTGGCCCGACGCTTTACTGGTCGCCAAACCGTTAACAGAGAGCTAAGAAACTTTCTGCGCCGGGCAGGGCTGGACATATCTGGAAGACAGCTGTATCTTGAGCTGTTTGAAAATGAAGGACGCTGCCTATTGTTTGTCAGCCCTGTGGGACCATCTGAGCCGGATTTCCGCTTGTTTCGCTTTCAGAATGCAGACGATTTGATGGATGCCATCATCGCCCTGCAAGAACCCCGCTACAATGAAGAAGAGACGGGAAAGCTCGCCGGCCCTTCCCGCCTAATCTCCTACAAATCGTTTT
>DUUG01000222.1 GCA_012841675.1 Clostridiales bacterium | reverse complement strand
TGTTTTATTTGGGCGAAACCTTTGGACGTTTTTTAACCGGCTTTGTGGCGGACAAGTTCGGCGACAGAAAGATGATCCGCATGGGGATCTGGACCATGATCGTGGGCGTTTTGATGATTCTGCTGCCACTGCGTATCCATGCGGCTGCTTTGGGTGGCCTTGTAATTATTGGCCTTGGCGCAGCGCCTGTGTACCCTTGCATTATCCATGCAACGCCCACTAATTTTGGAAAAGAGAATTCGCAAGCTCTTGTTGGCGTTCAAATGGCAAGCGCCTACGTCGGCAGTACATTTATGCCCCCGCTGTTTGGAATTATCGCGGAAAAAATATCCATTGCCCTTTATCCTATATATCTTACCGTTTTTGCCGTTTTGATGCTGACTATGTCTGAAATGTTGAACCGTGCCGTTGAAACGAAAGCATAAAAAAGCCGCCCTTGCCAAAATGGGCGGCTTTTTCGGTAGGGAAAGTAGTTTTGCTTTGCAATTTAATGAGCAGCCACGTTCGCCACATTTACGGCAGCCATTTTTTGCTTCCTAACTTTGGCGAATCCAACGAAGGAAAAGATAATTTGAAGAACCAAAAAAGGCGTATAGATGAGGAATAAAAAGGCGGAAACGCAGTAGAGAATCGCTCCTGTTAAAGCACTCCAGGTTGCATTGATGGACCAACCGATCCAGTTGAAAATAACGGCAAGGAGCAGGATAAACATATGTGGCGCGACTAAAGCGGTTGCAATGCCGGCGCCAATGGCTTCTAAGGGATCGCTGGCAGTCATAACGCTGTTGAAGAAATAGTAGACGATGTAAAATAGGTACGCAGTTCCGAGGATGGCCGATGCGAGCAGCAGCTTGTTCTTTTTCATATATGTCACCCCTCTAAATAGTTGCATTCAAAATAGCATATATTACCAATCTTGTCACATAAAAATTTCTACTTTTTTCGACAAAATACAGGGAATTTTGCTCTTTTTAGCATGGTATATGCTAGATGTACCAAAGGGGAAAAGCCGTCTTCGGGCGGTTTGCATTTAAATGAAGCAAAAAGTATGTGTCAAATTATCAGATAAAAACGTTAAGAATATGGTATAATAAGAGGGTGAAGGAAGCGCCTGGGCAAAATAAATTTTCTAAAGGAGGAGCGTATGTTTTTTAAACACTTAACCCTTCGAGTCAAAGACCTGGAAAGATCTATTGCCTTTTATGAGGAAATGGCAAAGCTAAAAGTTTCCCGTCGGTTTACGTCCGGCCCGGCGGAGCTTGCTTTTCTCACAAACGCAGAAGGCGAAACGGAGATTGAGCTTTTGCATATTCCCGGCGGACAAACCTTTGAGGGAAAAGGCCTTTTTATCTGCTTTAAATGCGAAAACTTGGATAAAATGCACGCCCTTGCTTTGGAAAAGGGTCTAAACCCCTCTGCCATGCAGGAACCCGGCGATGGAACAAGGTATTTTTATATGTATGACCCGGACGGGCTTTCCGTTCAGCTTCGTTCCTTTGGAGGTTAAATTCCTTTTATTGCCTTGCAAGAGAAAAAAGCTTGTGCTACAATAGGCAGGGCTGTGTTATAACGACAGCTTTCGGTTTATTATACCGGTATAAAAAGGAGAGGATCGATATGAAGACGTATCGCGTAGGCATTATCGGTTGTGGCGGCATTGCCAATGGCAAACATATGCCCTCGTTGGCCTCTGTGCCCAACGTAGAAATGGTTGCGTTCTGTGACATTGTGCTGGAACGCGCCGAAGCGGCCGCCCAGAAGTTCGGCACGGAAGATGCCAAGGTTTACACCGACTATCGCGATCTGGTGGCTCGGGACGATATTGACATTGTGCATGTTTGTACGCCTAACTCCAGCCATTGCGAGATTTCCGTGGCGGCTATGGAATCCGGCAAGCACGTTATGTGCGAAAAGCCCATGGCATTAAACTATGCCGATGCCCGGAAAATGGTGGAAGTTTCGAAGAAAACAGGCAAAAAGCTTTCCATCGGCTATCAGATGCGCAGCCAGAAAGAATTCCAGCTGGCTCGCCACTTGGTGAAAAACGGGTATCTGGGCGACATCTACTATGTTCGCGCCAAATGCATGCGCCGCCGGGGTATCCCGACCTGGGGCGTTTTCTTAGATTATGAAAAGCAGGGCGGCGGCCCCATGATCGACATCGGAACCCACGCACTGGATGCGGCGATGTACATAATCGGCAACTACGACGTGGAAAGCGTTATGGGCGTTTCCTATCAGAAGCTGGGCGCCGATGTGGCCGTTTCCAACAACGGTCGTCTTTTCACTGCGGAAGAATACCAGGTAGAAGATTCCGCCATGGGCTTTGTCCGGTTTAAAAACGGCTGCGCCATGACCATTGAAGCCACTTGGGCTATCAACCTGGAAGATAGCGGCGCTACCCCTGTTATCGTTGGCGATAAAGCCGGTCTTTCCTTTGAAAACGGGAATATTCGCGTCAACGGCGAGTTAGATGGCCACCTGTACGAACAGATTGTACACCCCAACAAATACACCCGCGACCTGTTCAAGGGTAACGATATGGACAACAACAAGTACGAAGCCCATCAGTGGATTTACGCTATTGAAAACGACTGTGATCCGCTGGT
>DUUG01000221.1 GCA_012841675.1 Clostridiales bacterium | reverse complement strand
ACGATATCGAAATTCAGTATCTTGGACTGAATCACTTGAGTTGGATTACAGGCATAACCAAAAACGGCAAGGATCTTATGCCGGAGGCACTGGCCAAAGGGGCAGAGGTAGATCCGGACATGGCGCCGTATCTGAAATATTGCTATGGCATTCCCTGCGGATACCTGAACTATTACTACCGTCCTCGCAAGCGCTTGGCCGAGCTGAAGGCTGACGCTGAAAAACAGACCCGCGGCGAGGTTTGCACCGACATTGAGAAAGAGCTTCTGGAAATCTACTCGGATAAGAGTCTGTATGTCAAACCGGAGCAACTCAATGATCGCGGCGGTGCATTGTATAGCGAAGCTGCAGTTTCTCTTTTGAATGCCATTGAAAATAACTTGAATGAGATCCATGCGATTAACGTCCAAAACCAAGGTGCATTGCCCTGGATGGCGGATGATGATGTTGTGGAAGTACAGGCCATTGTGAATCGGCAGAGCATTACTCCCATACCGATCCGCGGCTTTGAGAATGAACATATTAAGGCACTGATGCGGACGGTTAAGGCGTATGAAAAGCATGCCGCAAAGGCCGCATTGACAGGCGATAGGGACGAAGCCATTCGCGCCCTGATGATTCACCCGCTTATTGGCGACATTGACGCGGCTGTACCTTGCTTTAACGAGCTTTTGGAAGCTCATAAAGAATATTTACCCCAGTTCTGGCGGTAATTGGCCCTTTTGGGCAGACTCTGAATTAAACCTATCCGGCAATTGGTCGGCAGGGTAAACCGGGAAGGGTTGATATAGTAAATATGAGTAAGTATGTTTTAGGTGTGGATGGTGGCGGTACAAAAACGGACTTTTTTGTGTTCACCACAAGCGGAGAATTTGTAGCAAAAGCAACGGGTCCGGCCACGAACCACGAATCTTATATTGGCGGATTTGATGAAATGACGCCAATATTTGAGGAAATTTTAAACCGCGTTCTTCAACAAGCCAACATTAGGGCTGAAGAACTGATAGCGTCTGTCTTTGGCATGGCCGGTATAGACGTTCCTTCGCAAAAGGAAAGAATGGAAGAGTATTTGATCAGCTTGGGAATTTCTAACCATCGGGTCTATAACGATTCCTTTCTTGGTGTGAAAGTAGCATGTTCTAAGGGATATGGCATATCCTTCGTCAATGGAACCGGCAACTCTGTCGGAGGGATTGACAAATACGGCAACTGGCTTCAGGTTGGCGGAACGGGAGAAGCGTTTGGTGATCTTGGCGGTGCAAGCGGCATGACCTCTGCCGTCATCTGTGCCGTTTACAGTCAGTATTATCGCTGCGGAAGGCCGACGGATATGTCTCGCCGGATGTTTAATCTCCTCGGCATTACCTCTCCCTCCAACTTCACGGAGGCAATATATGATCAGGTATATACAGGGAAAATAACGCACCGGGATATTCACAATGAAGTTCTGTATGCTGCGGCATCCGAAGGCGACTTTGTCGCTGTGGAGCTGTTAAAATCTTTCGGCGATCAGTTTGCCCATTCCATCGGCGGCTGTATTAACAATCTCCGCTTTGACGAGGATGAGGTTGAGCTTGTTCTGATTGGCTCGGCCACATTAAGAGCGCTTTCTCCGATTATGATGGATCACTGTGCCCGTCGCATATATGATCTGACGCGCAAGAAGGTAAAAATGATCCCGCTGTCGGTTCCGCCGGCAGCCGGGGCGGTGCTTTGGGCCATCGAGTTGGCAAAGGGACCTGCTGCTGCCAACGCAGTGCACGATAAAGTGATTGATGCTTTGATCTAACTTCAAAATTAAGAAGGTGCTTGTATGATTCTGGACAGGATTGAAAATGCAGGTCTATACCATGGCATAAGCGAGAATTTTAAGCTGGCTTTTGAGACGATTACCAGCCTGGATCTGGATAAACTGGAACCGGGCAAGCGGTATGAGATCAAAGGCGATGAAGTCCATTTTAATGTGCAGGAAGTAGATTGCAAAGCGCCGGATGACGATTACTACGAAGCGCATGTGGAATACGCAGATATTCAGTATATTTTAGACGGAACTGAGTATATGGGATGGGCCAATTTGCATACCCTGACACAAAGGGAAGCATACAAGCCCGATATTGCTTGGTATCGCGGAAAAGGTACGATGCTGCGTCTGGATAAAGGCGATTTCATGGTCTTTTTCCCCGAGGACGCGCATATGCCGTGTAGGAACGACGGAGTAAATCCGTGCCGTTCCCTAAAGCTTGTGGTTAAAGTAAAGTTATAAAGATTGCCCGGCGAACAATGTTTGTTCGCCGGGCAATTTGCAAAAAACCGTTT
>DUUG01000220.1 GCA_012841675.1 Clostridiales bacterium | reverse complement strand
TGGATCGATTCCTTGCCGGTTCCGTTATAGGAACCGTTTGTTTCATACAGGGGCTGTAGCTCTAAGTGAATGTACCATCCGTCTATGCCCCCGACACCGTCTGCTGTGTAAGTTATCACACGGTCATAGCTGCCCGGTGCGCCATAATCCAGCAGATTCACAACATATCTGCCTGCATGGGGCGTCATTTGCCGAATCTGCTCCTTAGGTAAAAACTTCAGAGCCTCCAAATAGGACTGTAGCTTGAAAGTGCGATCCTGCTCCACCCATACTTCCCGATTTGTCACAGAAAACCGGTTTTCTTCCAGAAACATACGCAGTTGCGCGCTGTATGTCTGCTGTTTCTTTTTAAAAAAGAAACTGACAGTACCGGAGGTTGCCCAGTCAAAATCAGAAGTGAGAGATACGCTGAAATTACCGGCATGTACGCAAAGTAAAGAGCTGTCATCCAGATTTTCCAGCTTGGCAATC
Source organism: Clostridiales bacterium (assembly GCA_012841675.1). Taxonomy (GTDB): domain Bacteria; phylum Bacillota; class Clostridia; order Oscillospirales; family QAMX01; genus DUUG01. Next base: position 2,675 of record DUUG01000220.1, on the reverse strand, counting down.
GCTGAAACGATCTGTTGCGGGTCAAGGTCGGATACATTATGCCCTTTCATCGCAATTTCACGGCTGGCGGTCGGGTTCGTCAGGAAGCAGACGGCAACAACCGCGCAGGCAATGATTGCCACGACGATAATCCAGAACGCAGGCTTCTTGTAGTTCATAACAGACTTCACTCTCTCCTTTACGCCGACCTCGCCAAAGGCCAGAGGGCAGGCGGCGATCATGCGGCGGTGAATACTGCAAGCCAGCAGCGACTGTGTATAGTCTGCTCTTTGGTCCTTGCCCAGCGCCTTAATAACTTTCTCATCGCAGGCCAACTCGATGTCTCGGCACAGCAGTACATAGGCCAGCCATAGCAGCGGATTAAACCAATGGAGCGTCAGCAGCAGAAAACCAAGGGGCTTCCACCAGTGATCCCTGCGCCGGATATGCGCTTGCTCATGGGCGATAACATGCTCCAAATCTTGCCCGTCTATCTGAAAAGGGAGATAAATCTTCGGCTTTATGATACCAAGCACGAAAGGAGAGCCTACATGTTCGCTTTGGAATATGTTGTCTTTGAGTAAAACCGCCGTATTAACTTTTCTGCGCAAGCGCCAGTAGCTAGTGGTGGTATACGCAAAAAACGCGACAACGCCAAGCCCCCAGATATTTGCATAGGTAGCAATGGTGATTTGCAACGGATTTGCGCTTGCGCCGACAGTGGGTGTGTTGGATTGGCTGATGATCGGATTCACAACGCTGTTGATTGCATCAATGCCAGTATCAATGGCAGGTATGGTTTCCATATCAATGCCGACCGGTATAGTCTCTGCACTGGGAATCAGGCTCAGAGCACTTTCAATAGAGAATGGGCAAAGCAATCTCACAGCGACAATACCCCAAAGCAGAACATTAACCCACTTGGGCGCTTTCTTTAAAACGAGTCTCAATATCAGTACAGCCAGGATGAGCCAGCTTGCCGAAATAGTCATATTGACAATCTTCAAAAAGAGTTCGTTCATGGCGAGCCTCCTTTTCTCATGCGATCGATCATACGCTGTACTTCTTCGATTTCATCCTCGGTAATTTTCTGGTGTCTGGTAAATGCCGCCACAAAAGCAGGAAGCGAGCCTTCAAATTTCTTCTCCACTAACTCGTCTATCTCGGATGCCTGTGCCTCGTCTTTAGAAACCAGAGAGGAAACAACGCCGTTTTCCTTTTGCAGAACACCACGTTCGCTAAGACGCTTGATAACAGTGTAAGCGGTTGTTCGCTTCCAGCCTAATTGCTCCTGACACAGTCTCACAAGCTCCGCCGCTGTGATCGGCTCGTGCTCCCACACAATTAAGCAAAAGCGATATTCGCTTTCATAAATCTTAGGTACTTCCATATTCCGCCTCCTTGTCTAATAGAGTAGACCTTGCGATTATAGTCTACTCTATTAGACAAGGAAAGTCAATAGCTTTTTTTGATGTTATTAAATAGACCGTTGGAAGATATTAAAACTTTAAAACAAATATGCTATACTTATGAAAACAAATGTGACACTTGGCTTGCCAGAGAAGTCTGCCGAATAGATGTAAGAACGTGATTATTAATGTCGTGGAAAAATGAAGTACAAAAAGTTATAAATGTACTTTGTCCAGTCGGTGGTGTATTTAGTTTGGATGACATATACCAGTTTGGTGACCATTTCAAAGAGCTTTACCCGAATAATTACCACATTAATGAAAAAATACGGCAGATGCTGCAATTTTTGCGGGATGACGGAATTATTGATTTCATCGAAAACAACGGCGAATACAGGCGATTGAAGTGAAACAAAAAAGAGCTAACTGACACTTAAAATCAGTTAGCTCTTTTCTTATGAATAATGAGATTTGTTGCCAATCTATTGATCAAGCTTCACGAAAAACGGTCATTTTTCAGGTATCACCTTTAAAATTGCTCCCTGAACCTACTCCCACTCGCTCCCGAAAAAGATAACCTAAACAATTTTGTATAGGCGGTTTAGCTCGTGGTATCTCGTACATCTGTATTATCCATAAAGTATGGACTATTAGACTTTTTGTTGCCATAGTGTTGCCACGCTGACAAGAGTATTATACATCATAGTAATACCAAATTCAAGGTTTTGGAAAAAATCCTTTTAGTGATATTAAGCTTGTAGTAGGCTTTTAATCAATGAAAGGCCACATTGCAATCGCATCATTGATGATAGCTTGAACCGTGTCCTTACACTCAATTAATTCTTCTTGTTTTGTTTCCATCTGTTCTTTAGAGTAATTTCCATACAAATTAAGTTCGCTGTCAATAATAAAATACCTTGTCTTTTCCGCATCATTCACATAGATATGGAAAATGTACTTTTCATTTTCCCATCTTGTTACTGCCAACTCTACTGTTTGAGCTTCGTTGTTATCCAATCGAGACATACCGACAAATCCACCAATATCCAAGAAGTCCGGTACAACCACATCATATTGATAAATATCATCGCTCCAAGTATACATTTCTGTCGGCTTGATGCCTCTCTTAATATTTTCTTCAACCTTTGTTGCTGCTTGACCCTCTGCAAAGGCAGAGTAATAGCTATATTCGTGACAATACCACCAAGTGCTGAAACCTGCAAACAACAGCAAAAAGGCGACTAACGTAATCGAAATACCTGCTATTAAAGCCTTTTTTCTTCCTTT
>DUUG01000219.1 GCA_012841675.1 Clostridiales bacterium | reverse complement strand
GCAGGGATGCCGCATATCCCTGATCGGACACGGCATATAAGCGCGGCCGTTTTAATTGTCAATAAGGCTACATGAGGCGCTCTACTTCCGTTGCCACAGCGGCTTCACAGCTGCGCATGGCCAGTATGGTTTTTTCCATTAATGCATCTAATGACCAGCCAAGCATCTCCGCTCCGGCTAGGATTACCTCGCGGGAACAGCCGGCTGCAAAACTTGCGCTTTTAAACTTCTTTTTCAGCGATTTTACTTCCATATCCTGCACACTGCCCGACGGGCGCATGCGTGCCGCCGCACCAATCAGCCCCGTCAGCTCGTCCACAGCGTACAGAACCTTTTCCATCACATGCTCGGGCTTGATATCCACCGTCAGCCCATAGCCATGACTGCACACGGCGCGAATGATATCTTCGCCCACACCGGCTTTCCGCAAAAGCTCCGGCGCGGCAAGACAATGCTGCTGGGGATACTGCTCATAGTCAATGTCATGCAAAAGGCCCACAATGCCCCAGTAATCCACCTCGTCGGCAAAGCCAAGCTCGGCTGCAAACCAACGCATGACGCCTTCCACCGTCAGCCCGTGCTGTATATGAAATTTTTCTTTGTTGTATGTTTGCAGTAGCGCTAATGCGCTGGAACGGTCTATGGTAGTCTTCATAACGATCCCTCACATGGAAAAATTATATCATATCCCTTCTTTGCTGTAAAGGGACGCCCCTTGCGGGAAAAATGCGTTTTTTTAGCCGAATGGAAAGGGTATTGGGCAAAAAATAATCCATTCTACACGGCTGCAAAATATCCAAAGTATCGAGGATATTTAAGGAAAATGCAAACGGTTACCCTAGTGGTAGGAATATAAACGGCAGACAGCCGGTTTTTGCTGTCTGCCGTTTTGCTCGTTGCTTCCATCCGGTTGTTGGGGAGCAATTCCCCTAAAACCGCGGAGAAGCAACGATAGCTTACTCTTTGTTTTTCTTTTCCCGGAACACAAAAGTCATAACCTTAATAAATACATAGAGCACAATCAGCGCCATGAAAACAAACGCAAGACCGTAGCCCATCAGAGCAAAACCCTGCTCAAGTGCCTGATCTGCCATCTCCTGGGTAATATTTACAGACTGGGCAGCCGTGGCAATAACGGATAATAATGACATACGTTTCTCCTCCTTAACCGATAAACTGTGTCAGGAGCGGTACCACCGTCAGCACAACGCCGCCGGCAATGACGGAACCGATCTGTCCCGATACGTTAGCACTAACCGCAGGCATCAGGATGAAGTTCTGCGGATCCTCTTCCTTGGCCATACGCTGTACAATGCGGGCTGCCATGGGGAAGGCGGAAATGCCGGCCGCACCGATCATGGGGTTGACCTTTTCCTTGGAGAACAGATTTAGGAACTTGGCAAACAGAACGCCGCCCGCCGTATCAAAGACAAAGGCAACCAAACCCAAAGCAAGAATAATCAGCGTTTGAGGCGTTAAGAACTTAGAATGGTGCATAGTGGCACCAACGGTAATACCGAGCAGAATGGTAACAATATTGGCAAGCTCGTTCTGGGCGGCTTTGTTAAGCCGTTCTACAACGCCCGATTCGCGAAGCAAATTGCCAAACATCAAAAGGCCAATCAGGGGCGCGCTGCCCGGAGCAATGAGAGCGGCAATGACAGTCACAGCCACGGGGAAAACAATCATCGCGGATTTGGTAACTTTGCTTTCCTTATATTCCATGCGGATCATACGCTCTTTCTTGGTGGTCAGCAGACGGATCACCGGCGGCTGGATCACAGGCACAAGCGCCATGTAGGAATACGCAGCCACGGTAATGGGACCGAGAAGACGAGGAGCGAGCTTGTTGGCCACGACAATAGACGTCGGCCCGTCGGCGGCGCCGATAATACCGATGGAAGCGGCTTCTTCAAAGGTAAAGCCGATTTCCGGGAAAATCTTCGTAAATACCAGAACGGCAATCATGGTAAAGAAAATGCCAAATTGGGCGGCGGCACCAAAAAATGCCATTTTGGGATTTTGGAACAGCGGACGGAAGTCCGTCATGGCACCAATACCGATAAAGATCAGGCAAGGAAACAGCTCGGTAACAATACCGGCTTCATAAAGCACCTGCAGCAGACCCATTTCCCCGTCATGCCCCCATACAACCTGCAGAGGAAGGTTAACGAGAATCGCACCAAAGCCGATAGGAAGTAAAAGCGTCGGTTCAAAATCTTTGGCAATGGCAAGGTATATTAAAACACCGCCAATGACATACATAATTAAAAACTGCCAATCGAAATGGATAATACCTTCAAACATCTGTGAAAAAGTGCTTCCCGTGGAAGCACCGCTTGCAGCGGCCGAAACGGCAAGCGTTCCGAAAAGTCCTTGCAACACAATTCCCCCTACAAATAATCATACTTGCTTTATTCGGCCTTCCCGACCCGACAGCCGGACAAGCCAGAACGCCTCTCGTTATGCTATCAGATTGGCGTATTTGTGTCAATGAAAGAATTAACAATAAAAAATCAATGCCTATGGGAAACTATGTATGATTTGTAAAACTTCCCCAATTTTGTTTCAAAACGAGAAATATACAGCAAGATTGTCAGATTGCAATCCGGAAACAAGATTAATCAGCACGGATAGCTTTTATAAAATTAACTTTCTATTATAAGGCATGCGCTTTTTGCATATGAATTGCAGGGGGTGTTGTGGCGGTGTTTATAATTGTAAGGAAGAGAGTATTTTATTTTATATCTCTTGTATTTGCTTTGCTAATATTTGGCTGCAGCGTTTTAATTGTAACGGCTATAAAAACCGCAAATATTCCGGATTACACTATTTTAATTGAAATTGATCAGAAAAAGCTGTACTTATTCGAAAATGGGGAACTTATAAAAGAATACAGAATCGCATCCGGTGCCAAAGACTCACCCTCGCCTATCGGAACATGGAAAATAATTGATAAAGGAAAGTGGGGCAAAGGCTTTGGCGGGCACTGGATGGGGTTGGATGTACCATGGGGCATCTACGGAATACACGGAACCACAAGAGAAGATTCCATTGGAAGGGCCGTCAGCAAAGGATGTATACGTATGTTCAACAGGGATATACAGGAATTATACAATATTGCTCCGCTAGGCACACCCGTTATTATAACTAACGGGCCGTATGGCCCATTTGGCACAGGTTTTAGAGAACTAAAGCCCGGAGATAGAGGAGCAGACGTATTAGCCGTGCAGGAAAAATTGAAAGAACTGGGCTATTACAACGGAAGATTGTCCGGAATATATGGGGAAGATTTGAAAAATGCCATTCACAAGTTTCAAAAAGACCATAATCTTACCGTTAAAAATACAGTAACCCGTGAAGACTATCACGCCATGGGACTAAGAGAGTTTGAATAACATCTAATGGAATGACGAAAAATCCGGTATGGCTGAATGTTTTCTGCGCCATACATAATTTTCAAAAAAAGAACGGAGCTGTAACGCTCCGTTCTTTTCTCTACCATGGTCATGCGGTTAGATAGACTTACTTATAGGAAATAGGTGATGGTTTCGGTTTTTTTTTGCTGGCGAAGGAAGTCGTTGGCCGCAGCGCGGGCGGCTTTCATTATTTCCTCTTCCGATTTCCCGTATTTTGTAAACGCCGAGGTTTTCACAATAAAAATCGCCTGTTCGAAATAGCGTTTATCCGGGTTTTTAACCACAATCACATGCCTTGCAGCGCCTCTAATCATCCAGCCGTCACTTCCTTTGTTTGCTTATAGTGTCAGCCATAGTGTAGCCGAAACATATCCCTTTTATTCCGACTGATTTTAATTTTCGTCGGTCAATGTGTTTTGCGGAAGCCGGTTATTTTTCCCCCTCTGGAACAAAACTGCAATAACGGTTTTATCATCCTCTGCCGTTTCTCCCCGCGTCATGCGAAGAACCATCTCGGCCAGTTCTCTCGGCTGATCTCCGCTTAGTTTCACAATATACCGGCTTAAGCGGAATTCGGGATTGTCTGTGCTGTAAACACCGTCGCTTACCAGGAAAAGCATGTCCCCTTCATTTAAAAGCTGTTTGATAACACGGGGCCGAAGCAGCGTATAGACGCCGTTTTCGCCTCCCTTGTCAACCACATCTGGCCCGCCGGGCCATAGCTCGGTTACAAAGTATCCGCCTTCTCGCTTGGGACGTCGCAGAAAAGCCGGCGCCGCGCCGCATTTGACCAGTGTTAGCTGCCCCGTGCGCACATTGATTTCGGCAATGTCCATCGTAGCAAACCGCTGGCTTTGACTGTCAAGCAGCAACGCCGAGGTGATGATTTCGGCCGCCTGTTCCGGCGAAATGCCTGCCTTGATAAAGCTTTCCAGCAGGCGAACGGCCTTCTTTGATTCTTCCCTGGCAGCTTCCCCGCTTCCCATACCGTCGCAGAGGATCACATACGTGCAGTTGTTTTTCCCTATAAAATAAGTGCCACAGTCGCCGCTGATGCTGTGTCCCGGGCGTTTTTCGGCCGCCGCACCAATCAGGCAAGTAAAATCCGCCGTTTCCGTAAAGGAAAAACACTGGATATCCCTTCCAATAAGCTGTTCCGGCAAGCTAAAAGAGCATCCGGCAATTTGGGAGATAATCTCTGTCAATGCTTCCAGCTCCTCGCAGGCGGCTCGGAGATTTTCGCCGCAAAGCTCAATATGAAGCACCTCGTTTTGATCCCGATAAGCAAGCACCTCGCAGGGAATCCCTGCTTCATACAGAAAACTCTTGATCCGCTGTTCCAGCCGCTCATCAAACAAAAAACTTTCCGAAACCGTATCCACGGAGCTGTCAATGGCCTGTGCCAGCTGGCCGTACTGCCGGCAGAGGATGCGCCGGTTTTCGTTAAGCTCGCTTTGATAACGGCGCTTTGTCCGCTCTTTAAACAAGCTCTGGTTGACAATGGCCACAAAGACCGAAAGGTTCCGGCACCTTGTGAGAAACTCTGGCGGAAAATCCTCCGGCTGTGCGCTTCCCCTTGCCAAAATCGTCTGTGCCGTTTTCCGAAGGGCTGCTCTCATGGAAAGCCCCGGCGTTTTCCAACACTCGTCTCGGCCGGCACATTCCACACAACAGGCTTTGCAAGCCGGTCCAAACAGCTCTGCCTCGGTAATTTCGCCGGCGGCTTCTTCCTGACATGCCACCGTGTCGGCCAGTTCTTCGTAGGCCGCCGCCAGCCCCGAAAGCTTGGCGCAGACAAAGCTCTTTACTCTTTGTCCATGAGCTTGCTGTGTTTTGACGCCGGTCACAAACAGCTCGCCCAGCTTGTCCGACGCCCCTGCCGGCACAAAGTAAAAGGCCAAGCCTGCCGCCAGTGCGTCTAGTAAGCGGCCGGGGTTGTCCATTCCGCCGGGCAGACAAACCCAGATGGTTGCCATGGAGAGGAAAAAAGCGCCTGTCATCCACAGTTTCCCCCGGGAGGAAAACAGCCCTGCCAGCATACCGGCAATGCCCAAAGCCGCCGTATACACCGGTATGCCCGTGCCCGACAAATCCGCCGTCAGACCGATCATAAGCCCGGCCACCACACCGCCATACACCCCTGCCGAGCCGGCTGCCAGCAGCAGAAACAGCATGCCCAGTGCCTTGCCGGGCGAAACGGTCAGTATGCCGAAGGTAAAGGAGGGCAAGGCCGCGGCCGCTAGTGCCAAAAGGGCTAGCACGCAAAGCATCTGCCGCTCTCTGGCACTTTCGGGCTGGTGCTGCTCCGCTTTTGTCAACGCCGTTCGGAACATAAGCGCCGAAAAGACAGACAGCATCATTTCCGCCGTGTAAAGCAGCATGACCCGGCTTGTCTCCGGATCGGAAACGGCATAAATCAACGCCACAGCCCCAAGGCATAAAAACAATATGGTAACGGAATACAGATAGCTGTCTGTAACAAACATGCGCCCTAATACTAGGGTTATCAGAAACACCATTAGACATACGGCAACATATTTTACGCCGTTGACCGTCGTATGCGCCGTCATATAACTAAGTAACGTGCCGGCAAAGGCAGCAGACATGCCCGGTTTTCCGCTTAACCCCGCCAAAAACGACACCCCAAAGGGGGCATATCCCCCGAGCACCGTAATTCTGGATAGCAAAAAGCCGAGGACAAACATCGCCGCCTGCCGCAGGATTTTCTTTCCGTTTTTGCTGTCTGTCAGCTGATGAAAGAAAATCCGAATGCGATCCAAAACCCGCATGTGCCCTTTTTCTTCGGTTTCGGTGTACCGGATCGGCCCGGTGTTTTTCTCCATTTGTTCCATGTCGCCGCCTCCTGTTCTTTTGTTCGCTTCGCCGTTTGAAGCGGGTACCTTCGATTATAAAGAGGTGGACAAACATTTTTTGTCGTATTGTTTCTCTAAATTTTATGGATGAATCCTCAAAATCTGCGCAAATTCGCAAGTTCGGCACGTATTGACGAAATTTTCGCTGGCATCCTCGTACAAAAAACCCCCTTTAGGAGAAGGCTCGGCAGCGAAACAGCGACTTTTGAATAAAGAGATTGATGCGCAAAAGGATAAAATCAACACCTTAAAAGCCGCACTTGAGAATGCAGCCACCTCCTTCGGAGAAAATGACCGCAGAACCGATAACT
>DUUG01000218.1 GCA_012841675.1 Clostridiales bacterium | reverse complement strand
GCACAATCGCCGGAGACGAAAGATCCCGCATCCGGCTTACCTTTTTTAACCAAAGCTTTGTAAAAAATGCATTACTACCGGGAAAAACCTACTTGTTCTACGGAAAAGTGTCCCGCACGACCTACGGTTTGGAGGCCACCGGGCCGGAGTTTACGCCCCTTGCCAAAGGGGAAACCCCCGCCGGTTCCATTGTGCCGGTCTACCCTTTGACGGAGGGGCTTTTCCGCAAGGTCGTCATGCGGGCCGTGGCACAGGCCTACGCCTTGGAAAAAGACCGGCTGGCAGACCCCTTGCCGGAAGATTTGCGGAAGGCCTACGATTTAATGCCCCTTTCGGAAGCCCTGTGGCAAATTCACCGGCCGGACAGCTTCGAACTTTTGGAAAAAGCAAGGCGCCGTCTTGTGTTTGATGAGCTGTTTTTGCTATCTTTAGGCCTTTTATCCTTAAAAAGCCGCCGCACTTGTCAAAACGGTGCCAAAATCACCCCTTTTGCTTGGGAGAACTTTACCGCCGCTCTACCCTTTTCCCTTACCAATGCGCAAAAGCGCGCCATAGAGGATGCGGTGGAGGACATGCAAAGCGGCAGGCTTATGAACCGCCTAGTGCAGGGGGATGTAGGCTCGGGCAAGACCATGGTTGCCGCCGCTTTGGCGTACCAAATGGGGAAAAACGGACGGCAAACAGCCCTCATGGCGCCGACGGAAATCCTGGCCGCCCAGCATTATCAGACGCTTGCGCCCCTTTTTGCCAAGTTCGGCATGAAAACCGTGCTGTTGACCGGCCGGCTGCCTGCCGCCGCGAAAAGAGTGGCCACAGAAGCCATCGAATCGGGCCAGGCTTCCCTTATTATCGGCACCCATGCGCTTTTGTCCGAGCAAGTGATTTACCCCAATTTAGGCCTTGTCATCTGCGACGAACAGCACCGGTTCGGTGTGGCACAAAGAGCCGCTTTGGCCGCCAAAGGCGCTCAAACGCCGCAGCCGGAATATTCCCTGCCCCCGGATACGCCTGTGGATCAAACGCAGCCCCATGTGCTCGTCATGTCGGCCACGCCTATCCCGCGGACGCTGGCGCTTATTTTATACGGCGATCTCGACCTTTCCATTTTAGACGAGCGTCCACCCGGCCGCAAAGACGTGGAAACGTATTGCGTTGGGGAGGATATGCGCCGCCGCATTGAAGCTTTTGTTCGGAAGCAGGCCGCCCAAGGGCATCAGACATACATTGTCTGCCCGTTGGTGGATGAAAGCGACACAGGCGAATTAAAAGCCGCCACGGCTTTTGCCGAGAATTTGAAAACAAAAATCTATCCGGATTTGACGGTGGATGTTTTGCACGGGAAAATGAAATCCGCCGAAAAAGAGGCGGTTATGGCGCGGTTTCTGGCCAAAGAAATTGACGTTTTAGTTTCCACAACGGTTATCGAAGTCGGCGTGGACAACCCGAATGCTTCGCTGATGATTGTGGAAAACGCCGAACGGTTCGGCCTTTCCCAGCTGCACCAGCTGAGAGGCCGGGTCGGCCGGGGCGAGGCCCAATCCTACTGCATCCTGTTCTGCCAAACAGACAACGAGCTGACCCGCCAAAGGATGGACGTTTTATGCCAAACCAACGACGGTTTCCTCGTTGCCGAAAAAGACCTTGCCCTGCGCGGCCCCGGCGATTTCTTCGGCCGCCGGCAGCACGGTTTGCCCGGGCTGAAGCTTGCCTCTTTGGCAGCAGATATGGCAGTTTTGAAAATGGCCCAATCGGCCGCCCAAAGCTTATTAAAAGAAGACCCGGAACTTGCCAAGGAAGAGCACATTTTGCTTGCCAAGCAAGTTTCCACGCTGTTTGATGAGGCGAAAAATGCCTTAAATTAGGAGAAAGTGTATGCATCTTCGGCTTATCCCTCCTTCGCCGGCCTATTTTCCGGAAATTATAGCCTTTCGGCAGGAATTTTTGGATCGCGGAGAGAGAATGTACGGAGCCCCCAGTTTGGACAAATATGAATACTTGCATGATTGGCTAGCGCATCTAGATGCTTTTTCCTCCCCCGAAACGTGCCCCCAGGGGTCTGCCCCCTCTCTGCAATACGTAACCGTCTGCCAAGACTCGGGGCGGATTGTCGGCATGGCAAACCTGCGTCTAGCCTTGACGCCGTATCTGCGTGAAATTGGCGGACATGTGGGCTATTGCATCCGTCCGTCTATGCAAAAAAAGAGGTATGGCAAAGAGCAGCTTCGCCTTTGTTTGGAAAAATACAAATCCCTCGGGTTTGACAAGGTGCTCATTGCCTGCGACGAGGACAACATTGCATCAAAGGGGACAATTTTGTCCGCCGGCGGCATTTTGGATGGAAGGGCAAAGGACGAAATCGGTGCTATTGTGCTTCGCTACTGGATCACATTAAAATAAACGGGGCGTTGCCCTAAAAGGAGAATACAGCATGCTGCAGCTTTCAAATCTTGTGAAAAGCTATTCCAAAGGAAAAATTCGCGCGGTGGACAATTTGTCGCTTTCCGTAAACAAGGGCGAGATTTTCGGCTTTATCGGCCCTAACGGTGCGGGCAAAACCACCACTCTCAAAATGATCGCCGGCATTTTGCGGCCTGACAGCGGCAAAATCGCCATTAACGGACGGGACTTAAAGGAAGAACCTCTAGAAGCCCGGCGCCAGGTAGGCTATGTGCCCGACAGCAGCACCATTTACGAGCGGCTCACCGGCATGGAATACCTCCGTTTTATTGCCGACGTGTACGACGTGCCCGAGGAAAAGCGCAAGCAGGCGCTGGACAAATACTTGCCCATGTTTGCGCTGGAAAAGGCTGTTTTTGACCAGATTCGGTCCTATTCCCACGGCATGCGCCAGAAGCTCATGGTAACGGCGGCCCTTTTGCACAATCCGCCCCTTTGGCTTCTGGACGAACCGCTTACAGGACTGGACCCCAAATCCTCACACTTTTTAAAGCAGGAAATGCGCGCCCACTGCCAAGAGGGCAAGACGGTGTTCTTCTCCACCCATGTATTGGAAGTGGCCGAAAAGCTTTGCGACCGGATTGCTATTATTCACAACGGCAAAATCCTAGCCGTTGGCAATCTGGATGAGCTCCGCAATGATCCTCTGCTCAAGGAAAGCGGCGACAGCTCACTGGAGAGCATTTTCCTGACTCTGACGGAAAAGGAGGATGCGCCGGAGGAATAATCCTTCCGGCCAAACCCCATGAAAAAGACATGGCATTTATTTGTAATTCAACTAAAATCCCGTTTTCGGCCTATTCGAACGTCTCAGAAAAAATCTCCCCTATCTCAAATCGGCATTGCAGTTGCCATTTTAATTTCCCTGGGCAGCCTTGGCGTGCTCTACGTGGGCTTTTTCGACAGCCTCATTGACTCGACCATCGAAGTGTTGGCCATGCCGGAGCTTGCCATGGATGTGGCAATCCTTGCTTCCATATTGCAGGCCGTGCTGTTTGGCGTGTTTTTCGTCTTTGGCGAGCTGTTTTTATCTGCTGACGGGGCGTTTTTGACGTCCCTGCCTTTAACCGGGCGGCAGGTGTTTTCCGCCAAATTCCTGTATTTATACCTAATCCATTTGGGGCTTTCCGCCCTGATGCTCGTCCCGCCTGTGGTGTTATACGCCATGAAAGTCGGCGGCGGCATCCTCTACTTTTTGAAGGCGCTACTGGTTCTTCTGTTTCTGCCGATTTTCCCGCTTCTGCTTTCGGTTGTGTTTTCCATTGTGCTCATGGTCATTATGCTGCCCATTCGCCGAAAAGATCTGATCTTCACCATCGGAACATTTCTCTTTATCGGCCTCTATGTCGGAGGACAGCTCTGGTTTACCTCCCGCATAGGCTCCACCGACGGAGCCGTTACCAACTGGCTTGCCCAAATCATCGAAAAGCACTGGGGCACCATCCGAAGCATCGCACAGCCGCCGGCCTCCTGGGCATCCGCCGCCATAACGGGAAGCCCCTATGTGTCCCTTATCTCCCTGGTTTTATACGTTGTCACCGCACTGATTGCGCTTTGGATCGTGCTGACCTTAACCGGACTTTGCTACCGCCGGTTTGCCACCGTTTCCTCGGAAACGGCCGCTTCCAGCCGCAAGAAAAAGCGTACACAGGGCGATATGGTGCAGAAAAACCCCGTTTGGGCGCTATTTGTTAAAGAATGGCGCATTTTAACCCGCAGCACCATTTACGCCACCAACTCTCTCATCACCGCGCCGCTTTTGCTTGTGTTTATGCTGTTTCCCCTGTTCCAGAATAAAGATTCCTCCGGCGCCATCCTGCAGGTTTTCCAAAGCATAGATGCGGGAACTTTGCTTTTATTGATAGCAGGCGTCATCGCACTGCCTTCCTCTATGAACTTAGGTGCCTACACGGCCTTTTCCCGGGAGGGAAAGGGGTTCTGGCAAGTAAAGTCGCTGCCCGTTTCCGTTGAAACCATCATGAGCGCCAAAGTTTTGTTCGGCGTGTCTATAAACTTGACCCATGCCGTGCCCATTGCGCTTGTGGCGCTATTTGTATTCAAGCTGTCTGTCGGCCCGGTTTTAGGCGGGCTTCTGCTTGGCCTTTGCCTTGCCGCAACCGCCACAGCAGCAGGCATGCTGATAGATGTAAACCGCCCCAAGTTGACATGGGTTAACGAGGCCGAGGCCATCAAGCAGAACATGAACGGCGTGCTTGGCATGCTCATTTCCTTCGCATTGACGGGTATTCTGGCCGCCGGATGCGCCTTCCTATTGTTTGGTCCGGGCCTGTCGCCGGTGTTGCTAATTGTTGCGCTTTTCGCCCTTTCCATTGCGCTTTTCTTACTTTTATATTTGGCTTTAATCAAAATCGCGCAAAATGTATGGCCTTCTATCGATGCCTAGCTTCGCTTCAAATTATGTTTTCATTTTGCCCGTTGGGCGAGAATGAGCGAGAAAAGCGGAGAAAACGGAAGCTTTCAAAATTTAAATGAAATTTTCCGTGAAAAAGCTTGACAGCATGGAAAGAGTATGTTAGAATAATAAGGCT